>CAYUIK010000083.1:0-23588 GCA_964444805.1 uncultured Acholeplasmataceae bacterium
GCGAACAGGACTTCGAGTTCGCGATCTTCAAAGGGGATGTTCAAAAACTCAAGTCCCGCCTTCGCACCGAGATACGATCCGCCAATCCCGATGACGACTAAAACCTTACTGTCTTTTCGAATGGTTTGTGCGGCTGAAAGGACACGGGCATATTCGTCCTTATCGTATGTCATGGGCAAGTCGAGCCAACCCAAATAATCACTGCCTTCCCCGGTCTTGTCATGGATCACCTTATGCAACGCGTCGATTCTCGGTTGCAGTGTTTCCGGTTGCTCGTTCAAAAACGAGCGTGCTTCTTCTACGTTTAATTCGAGATGTCGTACCATGTGAACCTCCTCTTACTTCTTTTTGGACTTTTCGATCCAATGCGGCAATGCTCGCGCCAATGGATGAAATCCTTTTTTGATCTTCACCATGCCTTTGATCTTCGGATGGATCGGATTCGCTTGTTTGTAGCTCAGTTTCAACCGTTTGTTCTTCTCATCGACATCGAGGACGATGACGTCGATCCGGTCCCCGACCTTAATAATCTCTTCGATATCGTCGATATAGTGATCCGAGATCTCGGAGATGTGGATTAAACCGGTGAAATCCTGATACTCGATGAAAACGCCATAAGGCTGAATACCGGTTGCTACGCATGAAATACGGTCTTTTTTCTTCATAGGGCATAACCTCACGTGTATTATAACACGATTTATTTATGACATAAAAGAAGATGCTGACACGTTTGCCCTGTCAGCATCTCACTAGTGTTTGGTTCATGCCTCTTCGTTGGCCAAATAAATGCCGAGTCCGCCGAGTCCGACATGGGCGGAAATGACGGGACTGATGACCCCGAGCAGTTTGACCGAGACGCGATCGCCAAGTTCCTTGACCATTTCGATCAACTGGTGTGCCTCGGTTTTCCGGTCGACATAGCCGATTCGAACGACAACTTTTCCTTTTTCCAGGAACTTCTTGATTTCCTTGATCAGATGGAGATAGACGTTGTTCATGCTGCGAACTTTATGATCGAGTTCGAGCACGCCTTGTTTAAACCGCAAAATCGGTTTGACTTTCATGACATTTCCGATGAACGCTTGAACACGACCGAGTCGACCGTTGTCCGCGAGCGTCTGCAGGTTGTTGACGGTGAATAGCAGATATCCCTTGCTCTTGAGTTCCTCCAAGTAAACGAGTCCCTCAGAGAGCGAATGTCCCTGGTCGAAATAATCGATCATCCGAAACGTCAAATAGTGACCTCCGGTAATCGTCGTTTCGCTGTCGATGATCGCGACCTTGTCGCCTCCGATCATCGAATGCGCGAGCTTCGCACTGTTGAACGTACCGCTGAGCGTCGATGAAATCGTTAGCACCAATACTTCTTCATATGTCTTTTGTTGTTCTTTGATCGCTTCGACGAACTGTTCCGGTGAAGGTTGACTCGTCTTGACTTTTCGTCTTTCCCCAAGTGCCTTGACAACGATCTCGGGGTCAAGCGTGCCATCAACGTATTCATCTTGATCGATGATCACTTTGAGTGGGACGACGGTAATACCGTGTTTCTTGGCTTCTTTCAAATCGAGGCCGAACGTAGAGTCGACGACGATTCCCACGTTTCTTTGCATCCTTTTTTCTCCTTTGTTTTGTTTCCCCCGAACAAACGAAAATGGGGCAATCTGCCCCGCATCCTCTAAATTAATCGACTGTAACGACACCGATGACGCCCGGAACATTTTCGAGCAGCATCGTTTCAATCCCTTGTTTAAGCGTAACATCGAGTGCCATGCACCCGTTACAGGCACCGAGCATGCGAACATAGACGATCCCGTCTTCGACATTGACGACGTCGATATCGCCACCATCTCTTTGAAGATAGGGTCTAACGCGTTCGATTAGTTCCATGACTTGTTCTTTGGTTTGATCCATGGGTTTCTCACCTCACATATAGTATATCGAAGTGGTTCGCTGAATTCAATCGATAAGGTCTTCCGACTTGTCTTTGACGCGTTTTAGGATATAATACGGACAATTAAAGTTGCACGACTCATTCAAATAGTCGGGAATACGACGAAATCCGTTCGTGCTCTTCGGATCCTGATTGAACCCTTTGATCCGAAGCAATCCGGAGGACATGTCACCGACTAGAAACGTATACCGGTCGAATGCGACCTTGACGTAGCGTTCCTGGAACTTCAAGAGATCGAATGCATCTCGATGGTTTTTAATCATTTCGAATAAACCGAATTCTGTTTCTACGAGCATTGTTCACACCTTCTTTAGTAGTGCGACCGCCTCGGCGGCAATCGCTTTGTTTTGACCGATCTCACCGAGCTTTTCATGGGTGGTCGCCTTGATGCTGATCCGCTGACTTTCGATACCGAGTTGTTCGGCGATATGCTTTCTCATATCGGGTATATGCGGACTCAGTCTGGGAGCCTCGGCGTAGACGGTGGCATCGATATTGCCGATCTCATATCCCTTCTTCAAAACCATGTCGTGGCAGGCCCGCAAGATGATCGATGAATCCATACCTTGATACGCTGCGTCATTGTCAGGAAAATGCGTCCCGAGATCACCGAGCGCGAGCGCACCGAGCAACGATTCGGCCACCGCATGCAACAAGACATCGGCATCGCTATGCCCGAGAAGACCCCGGTCGTGAGGAATCTCGATGCCGCCAAGAATGAGGGGGCGGCCTTCAATCAGTCGATGCACATCATAGCTGTGTCCGATACGTATCATATGTTTTTCTCCTAGTACGGCATTGATGAAAAGGAAATCCTGCTTATAAGTCACTTTCGGATTCGGATCATCATGGACGATGACGTGAACGTCTTCGTCCTCGTAAAAGCGTTGATAGAGCTCGACATCGTCGGTATAGGATCCTTTCGTCCGCAAGTACGCATACCGAATCTTCTCGGTGAGAAAGGACTGCGGCGTTTCCGCCTTGATGTAATCGGTTCGAAGAACGCTTTTGATCTTCGTTCCCTTTTTCTTTTTCAGGGCATGCGTTGGATTCGACGCCAGCAAAACCGCATCGTGAAGCGCCAACGCTTCCTCGATCTTGAGAATCGTCTCTTTCGTAATGAGCGGTCGTGCGGCATCATGAATGAAGACGTAAGGCGTCGTGACTTCCTTAAGACCGTTTTGCACGCTTTCACTCCGTGTTTTCCCACCGGATACGAGACGAATCCGTTCCTGTGCGGATGAAGGCAGTGCCCCGATGTGACGGGTAATGGCAGTCATATCCTGCTTCGCACAAACGAGTATGATCTCGTAATCGAGTTCTAAAAATTTTTCCAGGCTGTAGAGAAAGAGCGGTTTGTCGTTGACGGGATAAAGAATTTTATTGTAGTTGAGTTGGGTTCGGCTGCTAATTCCGGCAGCGACGATGAGTGCGGTATTCATATTATCCTTTCACATAGCCATCAAGACGTTGATCATGAGCATGCGTCTCGATCGTATCGACTTCCTGGAAGTCATAGATCACGCCGATGACGTATTGGGGACGAACTCGGTTTAGAAAACGATCGTAGAACGCTTTGCCGTAACCGATCCGATCGCCTGCCTTCGAGATTGCTAGAGCAGGAACCAAAAGCAAGTCGATCGTTTCGTCTTTTGCTTCGCCGCCTTTTGGTTCGAGGACACCGTAGGCACTTCGTTCCATCTCGCCTTTCGGATAGAAATGGAGGTCCGTTCCTTCGACTTTCGGGTAGACGAATGTCGCAAAAGGATGCGAAAGCTTAGCGAGGTCGACCTCGTTATTGAAAGCAATATAGGATCCAATGACCTGACACGTCTCATAATACGGCAAGGACTCGATCCTATGAACGATACGCCCGCTTCGAATCGTCACATCTTCCTTGCTGAGTTGCTGGCGTTTCTCTTTCATTAGCGTTCTAAGCGTTTTCTTGGTCATCCGACGATGTCCCGGTAAAAACAGCCTCTTGCGGCAAAGTCGGGGCTCTCGGCGACTTTCAGTGCCTGAGCAGCTGCCTGATAGAGCTCGTGCTCATCCTTAGCGTCGCTTCCGCTGATCGCGATACCGATGAACACTTCGAGTTCAACGTGAATCGAGCCATACTGCATCTCGAGATTGAGAAATGTCGCGTGATTCTTCAAGCCCTGATTAAAAACTTCGATCTTGCGGGGATCCGTCACGAGAATCGCGAACTCGATACCGCCAATTCTAAAGATATCCCCGTGTTCGGTCACGAACGTCTTCTTAAGATTCTTGATGTATTCCGCCATCAGCATATTACCGACTTCACGCCCATGCATCTCGTTGATCTTGGGCATGTTCTTAAGATTCAGAACACCGATCTGAAAGAAACGGTTTTCTTTGAGCAGCCGGTTCATCGAAACGAGCAGCTCATACTGATCTTTCAATTCATCGAGAATCTCGATGTTGCTCGCTTTAAAATGTTTCGTCTTCATCGGATTGAGTGTCCCCATGATAATGGCATTGTTGGTATCCTCGAAGATGCGCTTGCCTTTTTCCTTGAACCAGGAATACCTGCCGTTGACCATCACTCGATACGTCGCAACGTAGTGTTTCTTTTGAATCGTCAAGTCGCTCAATGTCGCCAGATACTTCTTGAGATCTTCGGGTTCAATCAATCGTCTGAAATCGGTTAGATCGAGGAGATTCGCCGGAAGTTTCAAAAACTCGACGAGCTTGTCGCTCGCCCAGATCGTCCGTTCATCGAGATCGATGTAGAACAGACCTTCCTCGCTGATCTCGAGGGTCGCGATAAACTTGTGGCGAATACTCTCGAGTTCACTCGTTCGTTCATTCAATTCTTTCTCAACGGCGATCAAATCGTAATTCGTCTTTTTCTCACCAACGCAAATTCTTCCCTTGTACTTTCCGAGTGCGAACACCGGCTGCATGACCATATGGAGCACCACGGGGTTCCCATCGGCGTTAAGAAGCGTCAGTTCTTCGACTTCGCTATCGCCCGGTTTCGCTTCTTTTCGGTACTCCCGGTAATAGTTTTCCAGCGTCCGGTTGTTGATCTCGCTCTGGTCGAATTTGGTAAAACGAATCGCCTTATTGAACACGGAAAAGAGCTTCTTGCCGATGATCTCATCCTTTTCCATGTTGAGTTCCTCGAGCAAGCTCTGTGAGATGTCTTTGATCCGCTCCCTCTTGTCAACGACATAATACGTGTTCCAACGACTGTTCTTAATCGATTTCACGAAGAGCTGGTAGTGATTGGCCTTAAGGGCGGACGTCTTGAAGGCTGAGTAAAGCGTCAAAAGGAAAAGGGCGTAAACATAAAACGTGAAATAGAGATAGATTTCCTCATAGAGCGCTTCTTCCATAATTTTTGAGGTATGATGCAGATAGAGTACGACCGTCGCGACGATCATGTTCAAAAAACCCAGGATGAGCCGGTTCTTGAGAACCTTTTCACTTTGAATGCTCTGGATCACGACGAGAAATACGATGAAAAACGTGATGATCAGAACATAGATCGGGTGCTGTGTCAGCATGCCTTCACCTCACTATGGTCGGATTCGAATAGATGAGTACGATAATGATCAGCGTGATGAGAAACGAAATGAGGGCGGTGAGAAAAGGACGCTTCTCGAAGAATGAGACCGTCTTGTCAGAGATGCGCCTGCTGCTGAACATGCGAAGCGGATCGAAAATCGTTTTCAATATTCTTTTCACATCGTACACCTCACTTCATGAACATGTTGACGTATTCCATCAACTTTTCCCGGTTGCCGATCTTGAGCATGATGCCCTCAATGGCGATCGATATGCCACCGGTTTCTTCTGAGACGATCAGAGTCATGCTGTCGGTCATCTCGCTGATTCCGAGACCAGCACGATGTCTAGAACCCATCGTCTTATCAAAGTTTTGATTATCCGAGAGAACGAAATAGGCCCCCGCACACAGGATCTGATCACCCCGAATGATTACCGCTCCATCATGAAGAGGCGTCCGTGGCGTAAAGACATTGATCAAAAGCTCTTTCGAAACTTCGCTGTGCAACATGACAGCCCGTTCAGCATACTGATCGAGCGTATTGTGTTTTTCGATCGTAATGAGTGCTCCCGTTTTACTTTCGGAAAGCGCCATGACAGCATCGACGATGTTTCGTTTCGTTTTTTCGCTCCCCATGACGAGTGACATCTTTTTAGCATCCGATTTCCACAGGACTTCGAGTGAACGTCTAATGTCCGGAGCCATGATGAAAATAAAAATGATCGGCAACCACTCGACGACATACGTCAAGGCCGGCCCGCTGACACGCAAGTCAAAACGCGTCGCGACATAAGCGATCACATAGACGAAAGCGAAAGAAACCACCAGGTTCAGCATCCGTTTGTTATGGACGACAAACTTGAAGATGAAGTAAACAAAAATCCAGACGATATACGCGTCAACGACGACTTTCCAGATCGGTTCTCCAAAGATCATAGGGCATATCTCCTTACACACCCCATTATATCACATGTTCGAAACCGGAAAAACGGATAAACCAATAAAATGAATTTGCTTTTTGAAGCGATAAAACATAAAATAGAGATAACTCCCTAGAAGGTCGAGGTAACCTATGGATCGAGCCCTACTTGTCGGTCTTTCCACCCGAAATCAAGAAACGGACAGCGAAGCTTCACTCGAAGAATTGAAGCATCTCGCGCTCGCTTTGAACATCGAAACGATCGAGACCGTCATGCAAAAAACGGACAACATATCCCCGAGATACATGATCGGTAGCGGTAAAGTGAAGGAAATCAAGTCGATGATCGACGTCTATGACATCGACATCGTCATTTTCGACGATACCCTTTCCCCCGCGCAACTGCGAAATCTCGAAAAGGTACTAACCGACGTACAGATCGTCGATCGCAGCTTCTTGATTCTATCCATTTTCGCGGAGCGGGCACAGACGAAAGAAGCCGTACTCGAAGTATCTCTCGCCCAAAAAATGTACATGCTCCCCCGTCTCGTCGGTATGCGTGATTTTCTTTCGAGGCAAGGCGGTGGCAGTTACAACGCCAAGGGTCCGGGCGAAACAAAGCTCGAACTCGATCGTCGAAAACTTCTCAAAGACATTCATCGGATCAAAGAGTCACTCAAAAAAATCAAACAGGACAAAGCCCAGGCCCGCAAGAAACGCATCAAACACCGTCTTCCCGTCGTCGCCCTCGTCGGTTATACGAATGCCGGAAAGTCCTCGTTGATGAACGCACTCAGTCGTGCTCTGAAAAACGATACGACACCCGTACTCGAAAAGGACATGCTCTTCGCAACGCTCGACACGAAGGCCAAGCGCCTCCAAAAGGACAATCATCCCCCGTTCATTTTGATCGACACGGTCGGATTCGTCGCCAAACTCCCCCATGAACTCGTTCGATCCTTCGAGTCGACACTGAAAGACGTCGTCGACGCCGACCTCATCCTGCACGTCGTCGACGGCAAAGATTTCTCTCCTAGTCACATCGAAACGACGAAGGCCGTCCTCGCATCGATCAAGGCCGACCACATCGAACGGATTCTTGTTCTCACGAAAAAAGAAATCGCCAAAGACATTCCGGACACGAACGAGGACTATCTCTACGTATCGAATCGAACCGGGGAAAACATCGATGCGGTCATCGATGCGATCTATGGACACATCTATGCGGATAGCCGAATCCACCGTTTGATGATTCCTTTCGAACACGGTCAGATCTACAGTGAAATCAAGGATAACAACA
Source organism: uncultured Acholeplasmataceae bacterium (assembly GCA_964444805.1). GTDB lineage: Bacteria > Bacillota_I > Bacilli_A > Acholeplasmatales > Acholeplasmataceae > RECG01. The sequence continues at coordinate 7,706 of CAYUIK010000083.1, forward strand.
CCGTCCTAGAAACGAACTATGAAGCGGAAGGAATTTTCGTCAAAACGGTTTTGACACCGGAACAAGTCATCCGGTACCGCCGATACATCGTTTAACACGTCTTTTACGAAAAACACGGCCAACTATGTTCGACCGTGTTTTTTTTTTCGATTATCGGTAATAGAGCCTTATAAAGAGCGTTCTATCCCATCATGTCTTCGATCTCTTCGATCAAGCGATCGAAATCAACGGCATCGGGATCGGTCGTATCGACTTCAATCAAAGGCTTTTCATAGGACCAATTCGCATAATCATCAACGTGTTTCACGAAATCTTCGTAGGCGGGAAGTCCAACCGATTTATGGGCGTGGTGACGCATTTCAAGTCTTTTCTTGAAACGATCATAGAGCACATCGGGCTCCGCTTTAAGGTAAAGCGTCACCAATCTGACATTCACTTTTTCTAAATACTCTTTGATATGTCGATACTCGAAATCACGGAAATTGCTTTCCAAAACGAGTGAATTAGAAACGTCCAAAATGTTTTTCATGGCATAAACCATGACATGAAACGTCGCGAAGCTGAGTTTGAGGTTTTCCTCTCGGTTTCGATATCCGACGTGGTCGGCCAAAATTTCCTTGATGTCATCCTTGTTGAAACAGGGAATACCCAGTCGCTTTGAAATCCGTCGCGCCAGTGTCGATTTGAGGGCTGCGAGAGGACCGATAACGATGATGACCGTTTTCATGCGTCAACCACCTTTCTATTCGATCTTGGAAATCAATCCGGTTCATATGACGAGAAGGGACGAAGATAGTCTGAATATGGTTCCCAGAAGGGGTTGCTTTCATAATCGTCGAACGAATCGTCTGGAACATAAAAGAACGGTAAACCTCCACGAGCGGTACCGAATTGCGCCGTCGTTATTCCACCATCTTCGACGATACTGCGTCTAATGAGAACCGCTTCGAGCGCGGATTCATAAAAAACAAGATAATCCATGTGTTCGACACGTCGCGGAATCTCGAGCAGCTGAAGGCTTTTACTGTAGGCGAACGCTTCTCGGGAAATGGACCTCAATCCTTCCGGCAAGACGACTTCGGTCAAATACAGATTGTCCGAAAAGGACTGGGGATAGAGGTTCGTTATCCCGTCGAAAACGACATAGCTCGATCCTGGCCGGGCAGCTGGGTATTTAACCAAACAATCTAAACCGGATATGGTCCCATAGAGGACGCCTTCATCACTGTAATAGGTATCATTTGCTGCATCGACATGGATCGCTTCGAGTGAAGTCAAACCCATGAACGCCACCGGATCAATCGAATCCATAGTCGCTCCGACATGGATCGTAACAAGATGCGTATTGTCCTTGAAAGCATAGGAAAGTATCGTCTCCACACTTTCCGGGATAAAAAACGTTTCCGCGGAAAGGTACTGTGGATAATAAACCAGCTGTTTGAGATCACGGGTATAGATAACACCATCGATGATCGTATAATGCCGGCTGTCTTCGGCAAACCCAACGGTTTTCAGATTCGGGGTGTCTTCAAAGATCAAAGGGCGAAAGCGGTGGTAGGTTCCGGGGAGCAGAACACTTTCCAAGGACTCGAGTCCACTGAATGCGTCATCAATGATCATGAGATCTGGATCGTATGACTCGTAAAAGCGAAGGTCAAAGGTGACGAAATAGCGATTATAGGGATTCCCCTCGACGGTATAGACGCTTTCAAAGCTCGTAACCGCGTGAATCGGACATCCCTCTTCGTATGTCCAGGATGTGCTCGATTCGTTCGTTTCGATCTTGCAGGCATCCTGATTGTCAGCGATCAGCGCATCGAATTCTTCCTGCATGAGTTCGCCCCAAACGTATGTGATATCGCCCGAGTAAAAGGAAACGCTTTGCAAATTCGGCATATCGGAAAAAGCCAGGGTTTGAACATGTTGAACGGTATCGGGAATGTCTACCGAAACCAGCGACAATCCTTCAAAAGCCTTGACATAAATGCTTGAGACCTGTCGTCCATCGATGGTGGCGGGTATTCTAAGATACGAAGCATCACCCGAGTATCCTCGGATTGAAACTTGATCCCAAGCAACATCCACTTTGTAGTCAAATACTTCTTCTGGATCTTCGAATACGACGGTAAGTTCCCTTTTCCCACGAACGACATACGTTGGATAATGGATTTGTTCTCCATCCGACCATCCCACGAAAACACGGTCTTCCCGTTCAAAGAACGGCAAATCGATCGTTTCACCTTCCGCTCGATCTTTATAGGTTTCATAGATTTTTCCATATTCATCGTAAAGTCTGACGCTCGTCCCGTCCGATTCCTCACAAGCGAATAAAACGAACCCCAGCATCACTAAAATCATGATCCGCAAGAATTTCATTGTCCAATCCTCCCATATGCGTGTTACGATGCAATTATTATATCACATTTTATCGTCTGTGATTCAACGTTTTCAAACGAGTGAATGACGAAGAAACAGTTGCTCGAATCATTTGCCGTTTGCTCGACGACCTGAGATTATTACCCTGCCTACATGAACAGAATCAAACTTAAAGCCATTAAACCCATCCCGGCAACAAGTCCGATGATGGACAAATGGTGTTCCCCATACTTTTCCGCTGTCGGTAACAGTTCATCCAAGGAAATATAGACCATAATGCCGGCTACGAAGGCAAACGTGAACCCGAACGTCAACTCGTTAAAAATCGTTGATAACACGTAAAAGCCCAATAAAGCGCCTAAAGGTTCGGCAAGTCCGGAAAAAAGTGCATACGCGAATGCCTTTTTTCTTGATCCGGTTGCTTGATAAATCGGAACAGCTACCGATATCCCTTCCGGTATGTTATGAATCGCAATCGCGATACCGATACTGATTCCCAGAGTCGGACTTTCAAGCGCAGCAATAAACGTCGCTAACCCTTCGGGAAAATTATGAATGGCGATCGCCAATGCTGAAAAAAGCCCCATCCTCAGCAAGTTCTTTTTCTCTTTCTGTTCTTCCGTTTCATCGATATCGGATATTTCATGGGGATTTTCTTTCGATGGAATCAACAGATCAATAACTCCTATGAATATGATTCCTACGAAAAAAGCCAAGGTAGCAAACAGGTAGCCTTGATGATCATTATAGACGATCTGAAGTGATTCCATAGCCTTGGGCAATATTTCCACAAATGAGACATAGATCATGACTCCGGCACTGAAGCCCAATGAACATGTTAGAAATTTCTTACTTGATGCACTCTTGAAAAATGCCAATAATCCCCCGATACCGGTTGATATACCGGCAGCCAAGGTAATTAGAAAAGCATGTAGATAGTCCATAAGCCCTCCTTTTTTAAGTATATGCTTAATTCTATTTTAAGTATAGCATATTCATATGTGAATATGCAAAAGAATAATTGTAAAATAGGCAAACATTTTGTTGTGTCCTAAGGAAAACGCTTATCTCGCATAACTTTTCCGTAATCAACTCGACTGAGCGCACAATAACACATGATCGTTCTCGTTATGATCGTCTTGATCTTCAAAAATCTGGTAATAAATGTAGCCGAAAATACCGATTATTTTCGTGCAATTTGTCTTTGAGGTTGATGTAAGTCCCATTGATATCGAATAAATACAGATGGTGGTTCATCGAATGTTCTATACTTTTTTTACATCAAAACCCCCGCGTTAGAGTTAGAGAAGGCCCTTATTAAAGCAAAAAAGGCCTGATTATTGTATCAGACCTATGCGAGTCGGATGGCGGAAGAGATGGGATTCGAACCCATGTGCCCCTTTTGAGGACAACTGCATTTCGAGTGCAGCTCGTTATGACCACTTCGATACTCTTCCGTGTGAACCCATTATACCCTATCCTTGAAAAAACTGTCAACATGTTCGAAAAATTCTCTTTTCGAACGCGTCCGACTCAGTTTTTGTTTGAGCGCGTGCGCGTGTTCCATACCTTTGAGATACCATGGCCCATGACTGCGCATCTCAAGGATGGCGATGTGTTCGCCTTTGAGTTCGATTAAAGCATCCAGATGCGTGAGCATCATGTCCCGAATTTCCCGGTTGGAAGGCCTTTTGATCATCTCGCCGGTTTCGAGATAGGCTTCGATCTCGGAAAAAATCCACGGATTTCCGAGTGTGGCCCGACCGATCATGATCGCGTCACAACCCGTGACGTCCATCATCCGTTTCGCACTCGGTCCGTCCACGACATCGCCGTTGCCGATCACAGGGATCGCTACGCTCTCTTTGACGGCTTTGATGATATCAAGATCGGCAAATCCGCTATAGGATTGTGCGCGCGTTCTTCCGTGGACAGTAATCGCGGCAGCACCAGCTGCTTCGATCCGTTTGGCGACTTCGACGGCGTTTATACTGTTTTTATCCCAACCGCTACGAATCTTGACGGTAACCGGTTTATCGATGCTTTTGACAACTTCCGATACGATATCATAAATCTTATCCGGATCTTTCATCAGTGCCGCTCCTGCTTGGGCACGAAGCGCGACTTTCGGGACAGGGCACCCCATGTTGATATCGATGATATCCGCTTCCGTGTGTCGAGCAATATGGATCGCGGCCTTGACGATCGTCGCCTTGTCGGATCCGAAGACCTGTTGTGCGAGCGGCCTTTCCTTTTCACTCATGGTCAGCAAGTTCAACGTTTTCTCATTTTCATAGAGAAGCCCTTTATCGGAGACCATCTCGGCGAATACTAATCCTGCTCCAAGTGAACGAACGATCTCACGAAAAGCCCGATTGGAAACGCCGGCCATCGGGGCGAGTACGAGTTTATTCGCTATTTTTACTGGTCCGATCATAAAACCCACATTAAATCACCCGTCCTATTGTATCACAACAACTTCACCTGCGCAATTATGCTACAATAGTATGTGAGGAAGTGAAAGCATGAATGATTATGCTCTAATATCAAGTGCCTACGACGATACGGTTCGAATCTATGTTTCCCGGACAACCGAGCTCGTCGAAAAGGCTCGGGAAATCCACCATACCTGGCCCACAGCAACCGCTGCTTTCGGTCGCTTTCTAACCGTATCCGCAATGATGGGTCTGATGTATAAAAAGGGGGAACGCTTGACCCTTCGAATGAAGGGAGATGGTCCGATCGGCTTTATGCTCGTCGAAGCGACACCCGAAGGAGAAGTACGCGGTGAAATCCACAATCCCGCTGTTTATCTTAAATTCGATGACGAAAAGAAAAAACATAAACTGAACGTCGGCAAAGCCGTAGGAAAAGGCATGCTTCACGTAACCAAGGATCTCGGGATGAAGGAGTTCTTCCATTCATCATCTGATTTGCAGACGGGAGAAATTGGTGATGATTTCACCTATTATTTCGCCGTCAGCGAACAAGTGCCTTCATCCGTCGGTTTGGGCGTCCTCGTCAATACCGATCAATCGGTTCTTGCAAGTGGCGGCTACATCTTGCAGTTGATGCCGGGAGTCCAAGAAAAAACGATTCAAAAACTCGAAAAAATCATCGCCGAGATTCCCCCGATCTCCACGTTGATCGAACAAGGGAAAACACCGGAAGAAATTCTCGGAATTCTCGCACCCGAGGATGCGAAGATTCTCGCGAAAAAACCATTGACCTACGCCTGTCACTGTTCGAAAGATGGTTTCAAAAGATCCTTGGCCGCTCTCGATGAGGATACGTTAAAAAGTCTCATCGAAGAAGATGAGAAAGCCGATATCACGTGTCACTTCTGTCATAAACACTACCATTTTACCAAGGATGAACTGATCGAAATCAAGCGATCCAAAAAATAAGGGAGCGAATCCGCTCCTTTTTCATTGGAATGCTTTGAGTTCCTGAATCAACTGTTTCAAGGGCAGACCCACAATCGTGAAAAAATCGCCGTCATAGGATTCGACCAGGGAAAGCCCTTCGTTTTGAATCGCGTAGGCCCCCGCTTTGTCCATCGGCTCTTTCGACTCGATGTATTTCCTGATCTCGAGATCGGATAATTCCCGCATGTTGACATCCGCTTGGGCACAGAACGTCTTCATGTGATCCCCTTTGATGATCGCGACACCGGTATAAACGACATGACTTTTCCCGGAAATCAGTTTGAGCATCCGGTAGGCATCCGCTTCATCGACGGGTTGTCCGAGCATTTCGTTCTTGTGATAAACGATCGTATCCGCGCCGATAATGACGTCGTTCGGGTATTTCTCCAATACCGCGAGCGCTTTTCGTTTCGCGAGTTCGATGGCCTGTTCTCCGGGATCGAGCGTTTCCGAAAAGGTTTCATCGATATGGCTCGGCACGATCTTGAAATCGATACCGGCATCTTTGAGCAGTTTCGCTCGTCGTGGTGACTTGCTCGCCAAAATGATCATAAGAATACCCCCTTGGAATTTCATTATATCACAAGCATGAAAAATTCATTCTTTGCAATATCGAAGGATTTAATCGGATAAGACAACCTGAGGGGCCATAAGTCGGGCGCTTACATGCTATTCATCCACGACTACCGGCACGGATCTTGCCATGCGGAAGCCGTAAAAATCATAGGCTTGATACGTATATCCCATCCTACTGGCTTTTCAAACTTAAGGACGCCCGCTCTGACCGTTTTGTAAAAACTGATCTCAACATTATGTTTTTCCGCTTCAAAGGTTGTCGCACATAGGCCATAGGCTTTCGATAGTTCGGATGTCACCTTCAAAAAACTGTCTTTTATTTCTTTTGACAGCCCTAAAACAAAGTCAATGGTTTCCATAATGACTTTAAGTTTCTCTGAGTTCCTACCCTTGAAGTAAAGTGCGTAGTCTTGTTTATGGAGCTACTCTCGTATGACATCAAGTTTTTCCAGCATGACTTGAACGGCCAAACCTGTATCGACACCAGTATAGACGACATGACTTTTCCCGAAAATCAGTTTGAGCATGCGGTAGGCATCCTCTTCATCGACGGCCTGTTCTCCGGGATCGAGCGTTTCCGAAAAGGTTTCACCGATGTGACCTGGCACGATCTTGAAATCGATACCGGCATCTTTGAGCAATTTCGCTCGTCGTGTTGACTTGCTCGCTAAAATGATCATAAGGATACCCCCTTGGAAATGCATTGTATCACAGGCAACCGTGCATATTGTTCTAAAAAACATATCGGCATTATGAGGACACGGCAGTTAATGGCGCCACAAGATCGAACACTTTTCGAACGCATCATAAATGGAGTCGTAAGAAACGTAAGCCGAACCCACATTGACCTGTGCCATGAATTTGCACACACGAACTTCGCGTCTTGATATCGACTTTATATTTTGCACATTATTATTTCTTTTAACGTATTTTTGTGTTATTATTAAAGCAAAGGTGGTGGTAAGATGAACGGATATAAGGATTTATCCAAACAAGTTGTCTTTTCCTTCGAGGACGCTCTTCAGATCTTTGAACACAAATCAACCACGTATTCGTCACTTGCGACTTTAAGGCGAAAGGGACTTTTGAAGAAGATCCGAAACAACCTATATTCCTGTGTCAACCCAGTCACCGGCACAACATTCGCAAACAAATATCAGATCGGATCAAACATCAACGACAACTGTCACATCAGTCATACAAGTGCTTTGGAATACTATGGCTATCAAAGCCAAGTGAGGAATATTCTATATGTCGCTTCAAAAAAGCGATTCAATGCGTTCGAGTTTGAAGGTGTCACATACAAGTATGTCCCTTCACATACTCCTGAGGGTGTCATTGAACCTCCCTATACGTATAAAATCAAAATTACCGACATCGAGAAAACGATGATTGATACCCTCCATTCAATCGATTCGTTAATCAATCTTGACGAGTTAGTGCATAGTTTTCGTCTCATACCCTCTGTCAACCAGGAAAAATTACTCCATTATCTGAGCCGACATGATATACAGGCCCTCTATCAGAGAACAGCATATATCCTGTCTCTGATGAAAGATGACATGGGTCTGGACCATTCCTTTTTCAAAAACGTCCGATCAAAGATCGGCAAGGGTGTTGCCTACTTGGATGCGGATGCGAAGTCCGATGGCGTATTCATCAATGAATACAATCTCATTGTCCCAAAATGGATACACGAAAGGAGCCAAGAGCATGCATTATGATATCAAAATATTATCGGATATGGCAATGAGACTTGGGGTTGTCAGAAATACACTGGAAAAAGTAATTCGGTTAGTGGAAATTCTAAAATTCATCAATTCTCATGACTATCTGAAAAGTAGATTGGCATTAAAGGGAGGCACGGCAATCAATCTATTCTATGATGAACTGCCTCGGTTGTCGGTTGATCTCGACCTGGATTATGCGATTAATGACGAAAAAGACGCCATGTTAAAAAATCGAGAAGAGATCAAATCCGTATTGAAATCTTATTTCATACGTGAAGGGTATTCTCTAAACAAAAATTCAAGATTTTCGTATAGTTTGGATGCTTTTGTCATTTCCTATGCGCCAAGTGGCGGCGGTTCGGACAACATCAAAGTTGAAATCAATTACTCCATGAGAGGTCACATTTTGGAATTTGAAACACGACAACTCGTTTTACCCATTATTGATGATTCTTTTTCTTTTCTAACTGTTTCCAAAATCGAAATATATGCCGGAAAAATAACTGCGTTATTGTCTCGCGGACAGATCAGAGACCTCTATGATACATATCAGATGATTCACCAAGGTCACCTGAACAAACACGAAATCATGGTGTTGAAAGACGTCGTCATCTTCTATCGATACATTCAAAATGATTCATTGGCTTATGACTCGTCATTTGCCGATAAATATACCAAACGAGCTTACTTGAGAGATCTGTTGCCTGTTCTCCGGAAAAAGGATTCATTCGATTTGGAAAAGGCGAAGGACGTTGTTTCAGTCTTTATCACTCAATTGATGGACTACGATGAAAAACATCTCAGTTTCATACAATCCATCAAAGACAAGGATCCAAAGTTTGAATTGTTGTTTGAAGACAATCAGATGATTCTAAGTGCCCGTCTTCATCCGATGGTGCTTTGGAAATTAATCAAGAACAAACGTAATACCTGAACTTAACTTCAAAAAACGATTGTCCAAAACATGTGTGTTCGGACAATCGTTTTTTTTGGGGTTCTATGACCACTTGAGGGCATAAACCTGATGCTTACATGCTATTCATCCACGATTACCGGCACGGATCTTGCCATGCGGAAGCCGTAAAAATAATAGGCTTGATACGTATATCCCATCGTTTCGAGTCCCACACGAAGATGAGCGGAATCAAAGGATCCGAAGCATCCGCCTCGGACGATTCGTTTCCCTCCGATCTCATCGGGGTGCCACTCGAAGAGCCACTCCATGATGTTTCCGCTCATGTCGTAGAGACCGAGGTCGTTGGCCTTTTTCATCCCGACGGGGTGCGTGGTCGAAATAACCCCATGGTCATCGCTGAACTGATACCAGGCGACCTCGTCTGAAGCATCGTGGTCGTCATACAGGCCGTAAGCTCCGCTGGCATAACTTCCCGGTGTCCAGTGACGTCCGCCCAAGGGAATCGATCCCTCGCCTGCTTCGTTTCTCCACCTGGCTGCCATTTCCCATTCTCTCGATGTCGGCAGACGGTATCCGTTGTGATCGGTCTGGACTGCGGCATCCCAAAGGTCTTTCTGATCGTCGCTTGAATTTCTTAGAATCGTACCGTCTTCCGCCCGATAAACCGGGTCGAGTTCCATCATTTCCGAATAGGCGTTGAGCCAGACGATGACATCCGCCCAGGCGACCGAACCGACGGGTTCCAAGCTTTCCTGTTCATCCGGTTCTTCACCGTAAGCGCCATGTGAACCGATCCGTCCGGGATTCTTGAAGACATACCCGTTTTCTTCGGCCCATGTGTAAACCGCATACCACAGGCCGTATGTCGTCTCCGTCGCGGCGATCAGGTACCCACCGTTCAATTCGGCCGTTCCCTGATCGTCCGTACCGATCGGAAAGGTATAGCTCATATCCGCTTCACCGACGGATACCATGGGAACGCCGAATACCCATTTCGCATAGAGTGTCGCGTCCATGGCGGGTAGTGATTCGACTCGTGTCGAAAATGTATTCTCCAAATACCAACCGTCGAAGTAATAACCGCCGGCATGCACGGGAACGAACGCGTCCAGTGAACTTCCATAGGTTAATTGTACGGGATCGATTGTCGATCCGTCATACGTCTCGAAAGATAGCTGATAATCGTTGATCGTCCATTTCGCGTACAACGTCAAGGCGGAAACGGCTTTCGAGCGCTCGAACGACCATTTCTCGTCATAGGTGACTCCTTCAGTGAAACTGACGTACCAGCCTTCAAGCGTATGTCCTTCCTTCGACACTTCGGGAAGCGAAAGGTGTTCTTCGAATGGGACATATTCGATGTCGACTTCGTTTCCGCCGTTCGCTTCGAAGGAGATCGGGACGAGCCATCGGGCTTCAAGACGGACATCTCTTGCCGGCATCCGTTCGAATGCGAAGGCTTCGTTTCGCGCTTCGCCTTCGTACCAGCCGCCGAAGACCAAGCCTTCTCTTTCCGGTTTATTCGGTTCGTCGATCACCGCATCGAAGTCATAGGTTTCCGGCATCACGCTCGCGTGATATCCGACATCATAGGTGATCGTATAACGGTTGATGCTCCATTTCGCATAGAGCGTGATGTCGTCTTTCACGACCGTGTGTTCCAAAAAAAGCTCGGCCTCATCCTTCGGACCCGTGTGCCACCCCAAAAACGTATGGCCTTCCTTTATGGGATCCGGAGGTAGTTCGGTGGTTTCGCCTATTTTCAGTTCGAAGGACTCGACTGTACTACCTCCCGTCGAATCGAAGGTGATCGCTACTGTTTTGTTTCCACCGAACAGGAGAACAGAGAGAACGAGGATCAGGATAATCCCGACGCTCAAGATGATGATCAGATATTTTTTCGACATACGACAACTCCTTTATTGTTTTTTGTCGCTCTCACTCGATGACGAGCTTTAACATCCAATAAGCGTATACGGTAACGTGCTCGTCCGGAACGGTCTCGATCCGTGTTTCCCACGTCGGTTCGAGATACCACCCTTGGAACGTGTATGCTTCGCGTTCAACCGAAGGGAGAATACTCCCGTAGAGCATCGCCTCCTGATAGGGATCCGGTCCGTAGTTCAGATCGAAGGTCACCACATAAGCGTTGATCTGCCATTTGGCGTAAAGCGTCCGGTTCGGTTCCGGCATGGTCGTGAAAACGAACGGGAGCGAAAGCGCCTCATCTGAAAACCAGCCCTCGAACGTATAGCCCTCTTTTATGGGCTTTTCGGGTTCCGAAATCGGTTCTCCGGCCTTGAGCGTAATCGGTGAAACGGTTGTGCCTCCGTTGGTTTCGAAGGTGAGGGAGTTGTGCCAAAGGGCATAGATCGTGAGGTCTCTTGCCGGCATGTAATCGAGATCGAACGGCTCCTCGAACGTATCGTCGGTGAACCAATCGATGAAAACATATCCATCGCGCTCAAGTTCGCCATGTTCGATCCCTCCCCCATAGTTAAGGTGAAGGATAATCGGTGCACGGTAGTCACCCATATCGTATGTGAGCGTATAGTCGATCGGTGTCCAAAGGGCATGAAGAACGACATCAAAAGCGGGCATCCGGTCGAAAGCATAGGCGGCATACCAACTGTGTTCCTCATGCCAGTAGAGAAACTCAAATCCGATTTTTGTCGGATTTTCAGGCGGAGTCACGACCGTGTCGTAGACCTGAGAAATCGTATCGACCGGTGTTCCGTTATACTTTCGAAACTCGATGTCGTACGTATTGATTTCCCAGACGGCATAAAGCGTATGATCTTGCGCGATTCCAACCGATGAATCTCCGGCAAGACAGGTTGTCCCTTCCGGTTCATCGGACCATCCGAAAAACGTATGTCCCGTTTTCGTCGGAACCGGCAAGTCGCCATAGGGTTGGTCATAGGTGACCGTCCGGGAATCGAAGGCGTCGCCTTCATGCCCCTGTCCGTCGAAGTCGACCCGGTAGGTATTGCCCTGCCATTTGGCGTAAAGTGTCATCTCTTGCTGGACATCGAGCGTCGTGAAAAGCCATTTTTCATCGTATGTTTCGCCCTCATCGAGACTCGTATACCATCCCAGAAACGTATGTCCCGTTTTCGTTGTCACGGGGATTCTCAACAGGGACCCGGGTATGACGACCTGCTGTTCGACCGGTGTTCCGCCGTTGGTATCGAAGGATACCGGGATGCCCCACTTGGCATAGAGCGTAAGATCATGAGCAGGCATCACGGAAAAAGCGTAGGGAACGCTCGAATCCGGATCCTCGTACCATCCCAAAAAGACATGATTGGACCTGATCGGGTCTTCAGGTACGACAACATCGGCTCCGTAATCGTAGGTGACGGAAGAAACAGGACTTCCGCTCCTGCAGTTGAAATCGATCCCGTAACGATTGATCGTCCATCGGGCATAAACGGTCATATCCGTCTCGACCATGGTATTTTCCACGAGTCGTTCGCCTGAGCCGTTCTCTTCAAGATGCCAGCCGGAAAACGTATATCCCTCCCTTTCCGGATTTTCCGGAAAACGGATCTGTTCACCTCGTTCGAGGATCACATCCGTGACATCGCTTCCTCCATTCGAATCAAAGACTACGGTGAAGCTTTTCGAACAGCCCCCGAGCGAAAAAACCGTCGCAAGCAGGACAATCGATAAAAGGCTACGTTGAAACAAGGTCATGTCAAGACACTCCTTCCTATGGGTCACACTCATGGATTTCTGGTTAGACGGAATCCGTAAAACGCATTCTGAGCAAAGAGATCCGCCGTCGTATTCGAACCGATGATCAGATCATCGGAAAACACGTTCGCCGCTCCGCCATAGATCGGTCGAAACGGATTTCCGGTATACATGGTCCATTCCCAGACGTTTCCGGCCATATCGTAGAGACCGAGCTGATTCGGTACTTTCAATCCCACGAGATGGGTTTCCACGCCGGAGTTCAGACCATGCCAGGAGAAACGATCGGTTTCCTGCTGGTTCGTATGCGGAGCGTCCGAACCGCTGAGACGGTCACCGGACGTCCAGTGTCTGCCCCCGACGAACACGGTCGAATCCGATTCTTCATTCCGCCATCTCGCCGCCATCTCCCATTCCTCTTGCGTCGGCAGACGATAGCCGTTCTTTTCCGTCTGTGTGGCGGAGCTGATGTTACCCAGATGATCGAAACCGGAATCACGAAGGACCTGGTCACCGTTTCGATAGACGGGATCGAGTCCGCTCATTTCCGACAAGGCATTGGTCCAGACGAGGACGTCATGCCACCGGATATGCGTGACGGGCTGTGTCTTTCCCTCTTCCGTCGGTAAGGCGCCGTCTGTGCCGTGAGATCCTTCTCTTCCTTCGTTTCCGAATTGATACCCGTTTTGGACCGCCCACGTCATGACCAGGTGCCACAGTTCATAGGTCGTTTCGGTCGTCGCCATGAGGTACCCGCCTAGGACATCGGCACGGCCATTGTTTCCGCTACCGAGCGGTATTTCATAGGTCGTTCCTTCCAAGCCGACTTCGACCATCTCAATGGCATGCCACTTAGCATGAACAACGATCTCATGGTCGGGTACCGTATCGACCTTCGTGTCTTCCAAATACCAACCCAAGAAGATGTCTCCCGGTTTTGCCGTGACGAACCCCTCGATATTCGAACCATAATCGAGCGTCACCGGATCAAGCAAAGTGCCACCGTTGCTGTCGAACGTCACCTGGTGGGCGTTGATTGTCCACTTGGCGTGAAGGATCACGTTCGAATCGGGCATCGTGTCGAACTCGAAAGGCTCTACGAATCCTTCGTCGGCATACCACCCGTCGAACGTATGTCCCGTTTTTACGGGTGATTCGGGTTCATCGACCGTGTTCCCGGCAAGCGTCGTGATCGGATCGACATGAGACCCGTCGTAAGTCTCGAACTCGATTCTGTTGTGCCATTGTGCGAAAAGATGGACATCGTGACCCGGCATCCGGGAAAAGACATAGGGCACATCCGGACTCCCCTCTTCATACCAATGTGCGAAAATCGAACCCGGAAGTATCGGTTCTTCCGGCGCAACAAGATCCGCATCGTAATAATCGGTCATCGGCTGTAGGTCGATTTCATGACCCGTATCGAACGTAATCGTATATTGATTCACGGTCCAGTTCGCATAAAGCGTCATATGCTCTTGGACCACGTCCTGTGCGAACGACCACCGTGCATCCGCCATTTCTCCCTGATACAAACTCCGATACCAGCCTTCGAGCGTATGTCCGATCCGGTACACGTAGGGTATTCGGAGTTTCGTTTCCGGTTCGACATACTGATCCTCGACGTCGATGAAATAACCCGTGTCAAAGGCCACCCGATACCCCCATTTCGCATAAAGGGTGATGTCGTGTGCGGGCATCGTGGTCCTTACGAACGGAATCCGATAGGCTTCATCGGCATACCATCCGAGAAACACGAAACCGTCGCGAACCGGTGTTTCCAACGGAAAAATATCGGTATCGAAAGCTCTGGTTACGGCATCAGCCGTTTCGCCTTCCGTATCAAAACGGATCGTATACGCGTTCGTGATCCACTTGGCATGAAGCGTGACATCCCCATCGAGTGTCATACCTTCCTCGAACGCACTACCGAATGTTCCGGGATCGAAATACCACCCATCAAACGTATATCCCTCTTTGGTAGGATCTTCGGGCAAAACTGGGTTATTTCGCTCGGTCATGACGTCGAACACCGGACTTCCTCCGTTCGTATCGAAAGTAATCTTAACGAATTCGGTTCGTGAACACCCTCCTAAAAAAAACAGGATCAAAAAAACAAAGAAAGTCACTTTGATACGTTGAGTCGAGGACATGGATTTACGCTCCCTCATTTTATTTTCGTTGATCACGCATGTCAACGACATATACTTTATAATTATTATACGCCCAAATCGCAGAAACACAGCATTTTTTTATCCGATATCATGAAAGCCTCCTTTTTGTTCATATCGGATCAAGCGTTTCAGTCCCAAATCGATTTCTTTTTATCGCGCCATGATCGTCGGATGAGTCCCTAAACAGAGCATACACCACGCCCACACGCTTTATTCTCTTTTTTTTTCAGGGAAAGCCATGATATAATGAGCGTATGAAAGTAGGTAAATGCTTATGAAAGACGTATTATCCTATTTAAAAAAAGATCTGTCTATTTCAACTAAATCGACGCTCATTCTCTCGATTAGCGGTGGACCCGATTCGATGGCTTTGCTCGCTTTACTCGCAAAGGTGTTTCCGGTTGCTGTCGTGCATTTCAATCATTTAAAACGATTGAATGCCGATCAAGAAGCAGAACTCGTCGGTGATTACTGCAAATCCAAGGATATTCCTTTTCATTACTTCATGCTCGAGATCGACGGCGGTAACTTCCACCATCGTGCTCATCAGTTACGCAACCATCACCTCAAGGAAGTCGCGAAACTCTACCATACCCGCTACATCTTGACCGCTCATCATTTAGACGATCTCCTCGAGAACATTTTGATCAAGCTCACCCGTGGCAGTAACCTTCTCGGTTATGCCGGTATGCAGCCCGTTTACGAGAAAGACCGTTTCACCTATATCAAACCTTTCCTATACTACTCGAAAGAGGACCTTTTGAGCTATGTCCAAGAACACGATATACCCTTCTTAGAAGACGAATCCAACGAAGAAAACTACTACCTTAGAAATCGGTATCGTCACGCCATCGTTCCCGTCATGAAACAAGAGAATGATGCGCTACTCGAACAGATCAAACAGTATCACTTGCAAGTCACATCCGCCTTTCGCTATATCCGAAAACAAGCGAAGACGATCATCAAACGTGACAAGATCGACGT
>CAYUIK010000084.1:0-11711 GCA_964444805.1 uncultured Acholeplasmataceae bacterium
ACGTAAAAAGGTATGCCGGAGCAAAAAATACAAGTAGGGGATGTTTCAAAAGATCACCTGCTTTTCGATCGTAGACCGTGATTGCTAGACTTTATCGAACCATATGCTCGAGTAAACGTAACAAAGTCACGAACGATCGCTTTCAAATCGTCATCGAGATAGGGCATGGCACGATCGCGCATGCTCGTCGGAATCGCATAGCGCGTTTCAGCAATCCCTCCGGCAATCGCGGCGATCGTATCCGAATCTCCCCCAAGAGAGATTGAAATGCGTATCGCATCCTCAAAGGACCTCGATTCAAGAAAACACATGATCGCCTGAGGAACGGTTTCTTGACACGTTTCATTGAATTCATACGTATCCCGAATCCCGTCGATGGTAAATCCGAGGTCGTAGTAATCCGATGAGATTCTTTCCCTAATCTCATCCCTGCTCTTTCCTTCCCGACCCATGATCATCGCGATCACGGTCGCTTCCGCGCCCTTGATGCCTTCGACGTGATCATGCGTGATCGACGTCACGGCTTTTGAAAGCAAAATCGCTTCCGCCTCGTTGCGTGCGATCATCCCGACCGGACTAATACGCATGGCTGCGCCATTACCGTAACTGTGGTAGGGCCCCATATCCTCGCGCTCAAGCCAAAGTGAGAACATGTTGCCATAACCACGGTCGGGATATGCCCTTCCGAGTGCTCTCATATATGTCGCACTCAGCTCTTGCAAAAGAACGACCCCATCATCACTGAAGGGGATGTTTCGTTTGAAAAAGCCGTAAACATTTTCTGTCGCCATGATCGCCTTGGCTATGGCGATCGTCATGACGGAGTCATCCGTAAATGTTGATTTCTCACCAAAAAGATCGAATTCTTGATCTTTATGATTATCGAACTCAAATCTCGAGCCGACGATATCGCCAATAATCGCCCCGATCATATGTCATACCTCCTGATATGATGCACGTTCATGCTCGTATCAGTCGACCTTGGATTGATTCCGACCATTGCGCTTGGCAAAATACATGTTTTGATCCGCTCGTTCGATTAACGTGTTCAAGTCATCATCTTTTCGGTAGAGCGTCCCCCCGATCGACACCGTTACGCTGATCGTTTGATCATGATCTCGTTCGTAGGTCGATTTCATGACGACGTTTCTCAGTCTTTCCGCGATCGCAAAAAGTCCTTTTGAATCGTCAACTTCGAGGATTCCGATGAATTCTTCGCCACCCCACCTGCTCACGGTATCCGTCTGCGAAACGTTCGACGAAAGCGAATTGGCAACGATCTTCAGCATTTCATCGCCCACGAGGTGTCCGTACGTATCATTGACCGCTTTGAAGTGATCGATGTCGATGACGAGCAAGCCAAACGGGCGATTGAAAATACGTGCTTCTTCGAGCCGTTTTCCCAACTGAAAATCAAAAAAGTGACGATTGGCAACACGGGTCAACGGATCGATTTTAAGCTTGTCCTTAAGTTGAATGTTCTCGTCGTAGACCGCTTTTTGAAACCGTTCATCGGTAAAGACTTCGATCGCGGCGACAATCCTTTTTTCATCGTCATAGATCGGCAGCGATTTGACCATGACCGGAACGCGATATCCCTCTCTATGTCTTAAAAAAACGTGTGCTTCATTGATCGTTCCCGTTTTAAGCGTGTCGTGCAACGGACAGCCCTCTAGACATAACTGTTTTCCGTTGGCGTCGATATGTTGAAGAATATTTTGATAACAAAAACCACCCATGACTTCGGATGCTTTATATCCGGTAATGCGTTCACTGCCTTCGTTCCAAAAGATGATCTTGCGCTTTTGATCGACAACATAGACGCCTTCATACAAGTAAGGAATCAGGTCTTCGTTGTATTTGGGTTGCATTACGATCGCTTCCTTTCATAAACACATGGTTCTCATGTATTTTATCATAAGGCCATGAAATTCATGTCAAACTCATGGTTTTTTCTTTTCCTTTGGGGCACGTTTTGCCGGATAGACGCATTGATCTTTCTAAGACATGGGCTTGCCTCACCAAGCCTATTTCTAAGCCGCCATCGGTGAAGTCGCCAAGGATCGTGCCCCGATCATGATCACCATTCCTTTATTCGGATACCTCTTCGTCTCCACGATTCTCGCGAGAGGCTTGAAATCAAGGGATGGATCCTCTTTTCGATCGGCTGGCAATTGGTTGCTGTCCTTGGTATGTTCGGCAAAGCCATGAGCAACAACAAAAGAATGCCCAAGAAGGCATTGGCCGTGCTCGCCGGCTTGGGTGTTCTGGGTGTCCTTTTCAGTCTCATTTTCCTATAAATTTCACACTAAGACAAAGGCTTGTCTCTTCCACACCGGAGAGCCAAGCCTTTTTTGTTCAGGAGAAATCGAAATACCTTTTCGCATTGTAATAGCTGACATCTCGGACGATCTTTCCGAGTACGTCATAATCCTCCGGGAAGTATCCCTTTTCGACTTCCTCACCGATGACATTGCATAGAATCCGACGGAAGTACTCGTGTCGCGGATAGGACAGAAAGGAACGAGAATCCGTCAACATACCGATAAATTCGGCTAACAGGCCATTGTTCGCCAGAGCTTTGATCTGTTTGGTCATCCCGTCGATCGTATCCATGAACCACCAGGAAGAACCGAACTGCATTTTCCCGGGAATGCCTTCACCTTGAAAAGCCTGAAGCAGTGTAATCGCTGGTTCGAAATCGCGGGGATTGAGCGTATAAACGATCGTTTTCGGTAGTTCATGCGTTCGATCGAGTTCATCGAGACACGCTTTCAGTTCACCCATGAAAACCTGATCGTCGATGGCATCGAAGCCCGAATCGGGTCCGAATCGTTCAAAACTGCGACTCGAAACATTACGCAAAGCTCCGATATGATATTGTTGAACCCAACCGAGTTTCCGGTAGGCCTTCCCGAAGAAGACGAGCATGTGTCCGACGTATTGCTTGCGTTCAAGGTCGGTTAGCGGTTTTCGCTGCAACGCTTTCAAAAAGACTTTTTCAACGTCATGCTTTGTCGCTTGAGCATAGATGAAGCGATCGAGTCCGTGGTCGGAGAGTCTCGTTCCCCGTTCGTGAAAATAGACCATCCGTTCATAAAGGGCTTTCTGGAACTCATCGAGCGTTTTTATGTCGTACCCGACGACGTCTTGCAACTTTTTCAACCAGTTCAAGAAGTCTTCGCCTTCGACATGCATCGCCTGATCGGGTCGAAAGGCCGGAATGACGCGCGTTTCACACCGATCGTCTTTTCGAATCCGGTCATGCCAAAGAAGCGTATCGGTCGGATCATCGGTCGTGCAGATCACCTCGACGCGACTCATGGTGATGAGGTCTCTCGGAGATCTTTCGCGTAGCTGTTCTGATGCCTCGTCGTAGATCCCTTTCGCCGTATCCGGCCCAAGGAGTCGGTCGATGTTGAAAAAACGTTTCAGTTCCAAATGCGTCCAGTGATAAAGCGGATTACCGATCAGGTGAGGGACGACGGAAGCCCACTTCATGAACTTGTTTTCGTCTTCCTCATCTCCGGTGATAAAGGACTCATCGATGCCTTTCGCCCGCATCAAGCGCCACTTGTAGTGATCCTCGCCGAGCCAAGCCTGGCTCAGATTATCGATCGTTTCATTCCGATAGATGGATTCGGCATCGAGATGACAGTGGTAGTCGATGATCGGCAAATCCTTCGCATAGGTATGATAGAGTTTTCTGGCAACGTCGTTATTCAATAGAAAATCGTCGTGGATAAATGTTTTCATGTCCTCTCCAATCACGCATCTCATGAGATGATGTCAAAACCTGTTTCGATCGATCCACAAGCCCAAGGCCGGGTTCGAAATATAGAAAATCGTTTCTCCGTCTTCCAATTCATTCCACCCCGGAGTCAGGCGTTGGGGATCGTATCGTTTGATCGCTTCGTCATAGCTTAAAGCGTTGAATCCGACGTTTCTTACCTCTTGTTCCGTAATATGTCTGGTCGCGTAGGTGATCTTGAACCTTCCGTCCGCCGAACTGTGAATCAGGTGTGCCGCGACTGCCATGTTCTCTTGCAAGTCAACGTGATCCTTGATCAGTTCCATGACCCGGTCCCGTCCGACATAGCCGTACTTACGGATCATACGATCGATCGTGTGATCCTCCCCGAACTTCGTGATTCCCGGGGCGAGTATGAGCAGTTCTCCGCCATCTTCGATCGCCATGCGCGTGCGATAGATCGCCTTGTTTCCGAGCCATGTGCTCTTGAACTCCTTCGCATCCAAGTAGACGACACACTTTTTTATACCTTGTGATAAAAAATCGATGTTCTGTTGCTGGGACATATGAACGGCATCTTCGAGCGTCTCTCGCGTATCGCCGATATAGAGTCCCCGCGTATCGATTCGGTTCAAAGACGTCGTCGTCACGGTTAAAACAAAAAGGATCGGGCGTTCCCGCAAAAAATGTTTCAAGGCGTAATCGAGCACTTTTCGTACCGGCGTATGGTCTTTCCCCATCATGCGCTCCATACCGTAGACAGCCCCGATCATGTGCGATTGATGGATCGTATCCTTTCCTCCACACCCGACAAAGACGTTTTTCGCGTGATTCGCCATGCCGATCACTTCATGAGGAACGACTTGTCCGATCGATAGGATCAGGTCATAGGATTCATCCATAATGAGCCGATTGACCTCACAGGTTACGCCCTCTTCCCAAAGACCGTCCGTAATCGTTTTAACGTAGGATGCCGGTACTTCGCCCACGTTGACGATATCCTCTCGCCAATTGTGAACGATGAAACGATCATGGGGAATTCCTGGAAACATCTCGGTGAGCTCAGTTTCCGTCATTGGATCATGCGTACCCAAAGCCGGAAGAATATCGACTTCCGCCTTGTCTTTAAGCAAGTGATAATACCGGCTCGTGATATATCCGGCATTCGAATGAAAGCGCGTGAAATCAGGGGGGATCACGAGCACTTTACCGAGTTTTCTACCTTCTAAAGATCGTTTAAGCGCGCCCTCGATCTGTTCATCGGTCAACGGTTCTGCTTGAGAATTTTCCACTTTGATCGTCATGGATATCTCCTAAACACCGCTGAACGCGGAAAACCCACCATCAACGGGAACGACGATGCCTGTAACGAAGCCGGATGCCCTAGGATCCAAGAGCCATAAAAGCGTACCCGTGAGCTCTTCGGCTTCACCGAAGCGTCCCATCGGTGTCTGCGAGAGAATCTTTTCGGTCCGTTTCGTATATTCACCGTTTTCATGTTTTAATAAAGAAGCGTTTTGTTCGGTTAAAAAGAACCCAGGCGCGATGGCGTTGACCCGAATGTGCTCCTTGGCAAAGTGAACGGCGAGCCATTGTGTGAAATTGTTGATCGCCGCTTTGGCAGCGGAATAAGCCGGGATCTTCGTCAAGGGAGCGTACGCGCTCATCGAACTGATATTAATGATCGATGCCTCCGTGTTACCGATCATGTCCTGAGCGAACACCTGAATCGGTAGAAGCGTCCCCGTAAAATTGAGTTGGTAGACGTCGTTGAAAGCTCCCTGATCGAGATCA
Source organism: uncultured Acholeplasmataceae bacterium (assembly GCA_964444805.1). GTDB lineage: Bacteria > Bacillota_I > Bacilli_A > Acholeplasmatales > Acholeplasmataceae > RECG01. Next base: position 5,546 of record CAYUIK010000084.1, read on the forward strand.
AAGAAACCGCGGGTCCCATCATGACTCGGATTAAAGACTTCTTCTGTCGTCGTCGCTTTCGGGTGATTACCCCCGGCACAATTGATCAGGATGTCGGTTTTCCCATAGGTCGAAAGGACGATTTTATGGGCGCGAATGAGCGCGTCCTTGTCGGTGACATCGACGCTCAGGCCAATCGCTTCATATCCTTCATCCGCGAGTGTCTTTGCGTATGCTTGGGCTTTCTTCTCGTTGCGTCCGATGATGACGACTTTCGCACCAAAAGAAGCGACGATCCGGGAAAACGAAGAACCCAGCCCACCGGCTCCACCAGTAATGACGACCACTTTGTCTTTTAGATTCGTACCGATAATCATATTCATCACCCCTATACGTTGTAAGTCGTCGATGACGTATCACCACCGCGACCGGTCCAGTTCGTATGGAAAAATTCGCCGCGCGGACGATCGATGCGTTCATACGTGTGCGCGCCGAAATAGTCTCTTTGGGCCTGGAGAAGGTTAGCCGGCAGTCTTTCCGTCTTATATCCGTCGAAATAGGCGAGTGCCGCGGACATCGACGGCATCGGGATGCCGTTTTGGATCGCTTCGGACAAAACGTTTCTCCAGGATGGATGGAGCCCTTCAAGCGTATTCTTGAAATAGGGGTCGAGCATCAGGTTGTCGAGTTTCGGATCAAGGTCATAGGCCTGCTTGATCTTGTCCAGGAAAACCGAGCGAATGATACATCCACCGCGCCACATCATCGCGATATCACCATAGTTTAGCTTCCAACCATGCGTATCGGATGCTGCTTTCATGAGCGCGAACCCTTGCGCATAGGATATGATCTTCGCGGCATAGAGTGCCTTTCGCATGTCTTCAATGAACGCATCGCGATCGCCACCAAAGACCTTCGGCGTCGATTTGAAGGCCTTGGAAGCATGCGTTCGTTCCTGCTTCATCGAGGATAGGAATCTCGCATAAACGGATTCGGTAATGAGGGTTAAAGGAACGCCTTCATCGATCGAAGCGATCGCCGTCCACTTCCCGGTGCCTTTCTGCCCGGCCGTATCGAGTATTTTATCGATCAAGGGACTTCCGTCATCATCCTTCATGCCCATAATGTCTTTCGTGATTTCGATTAAGTAACTGTCGAGTTCTGTTTTATTCCAAGCCTTGAATATGTCGTGCATCTCATCGGCAGTCAAATTCAAGACATCGCGCATCACGTGATACGTTTCGGAAATGAGCTGAATGTCACCGTATTCAATGCCGTTGTGTACCATCTTGACGAAGTGACCCGCGCCCCCTTTACCGATCCAGTTCGAACAAACGGAACCGTCGTCGGTCTTCGCGGCAATCGCCTGAAAGATCGGTTTGACTTCGAGCCAGGCTTTCTCGGATCCGCCGGGCATAATCGAAGGCCCTAAAAGCGCGCCTTCCTCACCCCCGGATACGCCCGTCCCGATAAACAAGAGACCCTTCGATTCGACATAGGTCATTCTTCTTTCCGAATCGTCATAATGAGAATTTCCGCCGTCGATGATGATATCGCCTTGGTCCAGCAAAGGAATCAACTGGTCGATGACATCATCGACCGGCTTCCCGGCTTTGATCATCAACATGACTTTTCGCGGTTTCGCAAGCGAATCGATGAACTGATCCAATGAAGACGTCCCAAAAATCGCTTTGTTTTTCGCGCGTCCGTTTAAAAACGACGCAACGACTTCAGGCCTTCTCGCGTATGCGGATACGCGAAACCCTTTCGATTCCATATTCAAGACCAGGTTTTCACCCATGACGGCTAACCCGATAATTCCGATCTGTGCTTTTTTCATATTGCCTCCTCCTAACGTTTGACGCGGGCATTGCCCGAGTAGATGTTCCAGACTTGATCTTCGTCAAGGGGAAGGGCGTAATCCTCGATGACGGTCGTCACGAGTGCCCCGGTCGCCCAGGCGAATTGTGCTTTCGCTTCGGGTTCAAAGCCTTGTAAGTGACCATAGAGCAGTCCTCCGACAAAACCATCCCCTCCGCCGATCCGATCCAAGACAGGAATGGGTCGGGGTTCAATGACCGTCCACGTGTTCCCATCAAGGACGATCGCACCCCACAGGTGCTCATTCGCGCTTAAAACCTCCCGTAAAGTCGTAGCGAACATCGTCGCCTTCGGATACGTTTTCTTGACGCGTTCGATCATATCTTTAAAAGATTCGATCGCATGATGAATGTTTTTTCCTCCGGCTTTCGGACCCTCGATCCCGAGTGCCAACTGGAAATCCTCTTCGTTTCCGATCAGGATATCCGTCGATCTGGCGATCTTATGAAAAGTCTCTCGCAATTCTTTTTCCCGATTTTTCCAAAAGGAAGCCCGGTAATTCAAGTCGAAGGAGATCGTCGTTCCATGTGCGCGCGCCTTTTCCACGAGCGCGAGACAAAATTCCCCCGTTGCTTGCGAAAGTGCGGCGATCAACCCCGACACATGCAACATCTTTACGCCTTGATCTTTGAAAAGTCGGTCAAGGTCGAAATCGTCGACAGAAAGCCCAAGACCGACTTCACCAGCACGATCGTTCGTTACTCTCGGTGCCCGCAAGCCATAACCGCTATCGGCGATATTGAACTGATGGCGATGACCCCAGGGACCACCCTTTTCGACTTCGCTGCCTTCGTATTCGATCCCCCTTTTCGCCAAGTCGTTCTTGATGGATCGTGCGATCGGACTGTCCTTGACGAATCGCGTGAGCACTTTCGTTTTCAGCCCGAGGGCAGACGAAATCGATAGGACGTTCGTCTCCGCGCTTGACGCCCGCATGATGAACATATCCGATGTTTCCACGGGTTGACGATTGACCGGTGTCAAGCGGATTCCCATGCTCGATGGTGCGATGATGTGATAGGTTTTCTTGTTCATGGTTTGTTCCTTCCTTCTCATACCTCTTATGAATCGGTCGTGTCGTTCAGATGGATCCGAAGATCGGCATGTTCAATGACTTTCTGTTCTTTCAGGTAACGATTTTCGAAGACGATCCATTCATGTTCGAAGCGCTTCGACATCTCGATGCCGTTTCTTCGGACGATTCTTGCCATCTGTAGCGTCGGGTCGATCGTGATGACGACCTTGAGGTCGTAGTGCGACCTCCATTCGCTTCTTTGCGAATATGCCCCTTCGATGATGAGCATGCGCGGATCTCGTATGATCGGACGTTCTCTAAAGCGCTTGGTCTTACAGTCATAGGCCACGTGATGGATGGTGTCGTCCGTGAGATGATCGATGACTTCCGCTTGAAAACGCTCGTAATCGACGTTCCCACCGACTTCTTTGCGTCGTTCTTTCGTCCGCTTCTCGTCGGGAAGAAAATAGTCGTCCATATGAATGACGCTGGCCGGAAACTTGGCGCCGATCGTTTGCGCCACGGTCGATTTTCCCGCAGCAGCTTGGCCGTCGATCGCGACAATGACGCGATTCTTCGTCTTCATCAAGGCTGTGATGCGTTTAAATAGGGGTTCAAGATCCATCGGCAAATCTCCCCTGATACGTATGCATCTCGTAGACGATCGGCGGGATGACGACGAGCTGCAAAACGATTCCCGGAATCGCATCGATTACGGTCATACCGAGAAAGGCCGACCAGGTAAAGACATTTCCGTCGATTTGAAAAAACGCATACATCGCCGTGCCGAACGCGATGCGACCACATACCATCGCCACGACGAGCGCGCAGGCGATCGCGAAGAATGTGTTTGGCATCCGCCACGAAAGAAAGCCAGTAACCAGCCCGTACGTGCCGAGTTCGAGACTCATCGCCAAAGCGTTCGGATAGAACAGCGGAAGACCGAAAAGCATGCTTCGCATGAGCGGAGCGATAACCCCGACCAGCAGTCCGTATTTCCATCCACAGAAAAACCCACACAACAAAATGGGAATGTGCATCGGTAAAAGCCTTTGACCGATACCAGGAATCTGTCCGGTCAAAAAGGGCACGAGGAGTGCCAGAACCAAAAACATGGATGCTAGCACGAGTTGTTCTGTCTCGGATGATCTCATTGGCATATCTTCCTCCTTTGGATCTCGTTTCGATATGATGGATACACGGAATCATCCGTGCAGGTGAAGTCTAGAGTTTTAAAATCAGTCATCCGTTTCCTGGTATACCCTGATGTAGTCGATCTCAAAGTGAAACGGAAAATCCTCATGGGCGACCGGTCCGCCATGCCATCCGCCGACAGCCAAGTTCAAGATCATGTAAAACGGTTGATCGAAAGGCCATTCGCGAATCGTATCCGTTTCTTTTCGGTCGATCCGCATGACTTCCTTGTTGTCGACATAAAAGACAAGTGCGTCTTTCGTCCAGTCCAGCATGTATTCATGAAAAGCATCCGAAGCGGTTGCCAGCTCGGTTCGCTTGTTCTTGTGTGTTTTGATCTTATGATTATAGCTTTCCGTATGGATGGCACATGACACCTGATGCATGCGGTTACCCGCATATTCCACCAGATCGATTTCTCCACAGATCGGCCATCCTTCTTTCCGATTGATTCCTAAAAACCAGATCGCGGGCCAAGACCCGCGCCCTTTGGGCATTTTCGCCCGAAAGACGAAGCGTCCGCGAAAAAAGTGTTTCTTCCCGAACGTATGGATCCGTGCCGAGCGAATCGGACATGGTTCGTCTTCATGATAGGTCGCCACGAGGTGCAATTTCGCATCTTTGATATAACTGTGTTCGTCGTCGTTCACATAACATTGAATTTCTCGATTCGCCCATTTCTCCCCGACTTCATGCGTCCACATGTTCAAATCCGGTCTTCCGTCTTGTTCGAAATGTTCGGCAAATACCAACTCGTACTGTTTCATACGATACCTCTTTGCATATCGGCAATCCATCCTTTCTCGTTTGCATGCATCCGGGAAGCCCCTTGCTGAAGGAGCTTCCGAAGCGAATGCATGGATCATTTATGTTTGGATTTCCGCCATAAGGGCCTGGCTTTCATTCCCGGCGTAGTCCACACCGACAATGGATATGTCGTACGTCCGGTTCTCTTCGAGATCCAAAACCGTCGAAACATGGAAATCACGTGTTGCCCGTTCACCGTCGACATAAACGTCGTAGTACTCAATGGCATAATTATCGCTCGAAGGGCGCCACGCAACACGGTAACCCGCATGCTCTTTCACATAAGAAAAATCTCTTGGTGCCGTTGGCGCTTCATCGTCGGCCATCGGATCGAGATGGAGATCCCAAACACGAATCCAATCGACCTGCATGACCGCCTCATCTTCAATCTCGATGACGTCGCCACCCCATGAACCGCCTACGGCGATATTGAGCAGAAGATACATCTGTTGGTCGTAAGGCCACGCCTCCCAGTTTTCAATACTGTCCAAGGCGAGATTTCGCACGATGAAATAGAGCTCATCATCGACGTAGAAGCGAATGACATTCGGTTCCCAGTCGATGGCATAAACGTGGAATGACGTCACGTCACCGACGTTGAAGGTCTCGCCGCGTTGATTGCCTTTCATGTGGTTGTATTTCTCGGAGTGAAGCGTACCCTTAATTTGGGTTGGATACTTATTGAAGGCATATTCCATGATGTCGATCTCGCCACTTTCCGGCCAACCACCGTATACCTGGTGCGTACCCTTCATCCAAATGGCGGACCAGGGACCGAGCATATTCGGGAGTTTCGCTCGCACTTCAATTCTACCATAAAGAAAATCCGCTTTAAATCTCGTCTTAAGTCGTGCGGACGTATAGAAGGGCATCCCCCTTTGTTCCTGTCGCAAGGCGCGTATATGAAGCATACCGTCCTGGACTTCGGCATTGGCGATACTGTCGGTGTATGTTTGAATCTCGTTGTTCCCCCAGCCACCGGCACCAAGGTCATAGTTCCAGACCTCGGGATCGGGGAGTCCCGTGTAGTCGAATTCCTCCGCCCACACGAGATTTCCCTTAACCTCATCATACGTCACGTAACACGCTTCATCGAGTGGATCTTGTTCACAGTCAACCGGATCATCGCTTTCACACGATGCCAGTAAAAACAGAAACAACAAGATCAATCCACGCTTGAAAATCATTCAGTAACCATCTCGTCGACAACGCGCATCGACACGTGGCCGATATAGAGACTATTGTCGTTGATCATCGGACCGATTTCGAACTCGAAACGTCCCGTGGAAC
>CAYUIK010000085.1:0-18225 GCA_964444805.1 uncultured Acholeplasmataceae bacterium
ATGATACACGTGAAAAGGTTCGATTTCTTCCTCTTCAACGGGATCCATTTCATGAACTCCTAGGTATTCGGATGTATCCTGAGGATAAGCGATCCATTCTAAGCTCGGGTCAAATTCGGATGTTGCATCCGTTCTACCATAATGCACAGAAGGCATTCTGACGAGCGTCATGTTCGCCGTAGAAACGTCATTGGCGGACCAAGCGGAGCCGGGATCAACACCGAGTTGACCGATGCTATCGATGATTGCGCCATCGTTTCTTAGGACGAGTGCGTCATCTCCATTGAAATAGGTTACGGCACTTTCAACGAAATCACCAACTTTGAAAGCTTCGGTAGCGCTGGAATTGACGATTACGAGAACTGCACCAGGTGCGAGCGTTCCGGCAAGGTCAAGCGAATTGGTTGCTCCTGCGCTTTCAAGTCTTCCGTTGGAATAGAGTTCGACGACATAGGGTGTCAAGTCGACTTCTTCAGCGGTCGGATTATAGATTTCAAGGGCTTTGTTGTTGCTGCCACCTTCGATGTATTCCGAGAAGAAGAGATCGAGTTCGGGTTCAACGGGTTCGACATCGGCGAGGACGGTAAAGGTGATATCGCCTTCAGCGAGTACGTCTTCGCCGAGTTCAACGGTATAGGATAGAACAACAGTAGCATCCATGTCTGTCGGACGTGTAACCGCACCGGTATTCGATATGACTTCTTCGTTATCGGAAAGCCACGTGACGGTCGCTCCAAAGAGTCCTTCTGTCGGTAGAACAATGCTTGAAACGACTTCATCGTTCGCTTCCGGTAATTCGAGATCCGCAAGAACGACTGCTCCGAGCTGTTCCGGGGTACCCATTGCACCAACGGTAATCATCGAATCGTTAAAGAGCATGATCTGGAAGTTGTCATAATAACGGCCTGCTCCGGCTTCAATCGTGATTTCAGTTCCTGCCTCGACACCGACGAGGGCATCGATGACGGCATCCCTTTGAGCTGCGGGTGCATCACTGCCACTGACGAGACGAAGGGCGAACGTTCCCATTTCCGTAACGAGATGATAGTCGGAAGGCGTTCCGGAATAGGTTTCAGCTAAGAAACCCGTAACGGAAACGAACTGTCCCTGGACGTCCGCGAGTTCAGCTGGATCCTCGACTACGACAGAGTCGACGTCAATGTCTTCTTCAAGGAGTTGAACATCGGTGATATCGACTAACTGTTTGCCACTCGCAAATACTCCACGTTCACCGGTTACTTGAATCAAGTTACCGACAACCATGTGTGCCTGATAATCAGCGGGGACCTTATAGAGGTAAATACCTGCGGTACCGTCCTGGACGAAGGCAACCGCGCGACCATCGTTGTCGAACGAAACGGCAGTAACTACCGCTTCAATCGTTACGATCGCTTCGAGTTCCGCGGCCCGTGCAAAGGCAACGGTCGTTTCTGGGAATTCATAGTATTCGATCTGGGAAGGATCGGTGTAATAGAGTCTTGGTCCGTTCGACCAGGAAAGGGGAGCACCGACGAGGTTGATCATGTCACCAACTTCGAGTGCTTCGATTGCTGATGTGTCGGTTCCCTCGAGACGAGAGTCCCAACGCATGCCGATTTCTTCTTCGGCAGCATTCTGGAGCGTTAGGATGATGTTACCCCAACCATCGACTTCTTTGGTCAGAACTTCAAGACCTTCTACGCTGACGAGTTGGGCCTGGAAGGGAAGCAATTCCGTAAAGGAAACGCCATCGATCGATTGTGGTTCAGGCATCGTGCCTTCACCGAGAACGTTAACTTCGATGAGCGAGAGCTGTTCTAAACCGTTGTAGGCACCGCGATCAGCGATGACATCGACTTCCATGCCGATGAGCGATCCGAGGTCGAAATCGAAATCATAGATGCCGAGTCCGCTCGTATCATCTTGAATGAGGTATGAGCCATTGTCGAGTCGTGCCGTAATGACACCTTGAACACGTACCATGCCATCCGTGATTTCACGCGCTTCGGCGATCGTGGAAATCTCCATTTCACCGGCCAATACGATAATCTCGATGTCCTGTTCATGGACAACTTCGTCATCGATGGTAACGGTTAAGGAAAGCGTTACGAGCGCGTCGCCTTGTTCATAAGTCGGACGTGTAACAACGCCTTCGGGTGTGAGCGCATCGGCATTATCGGAGGCCCAGCCGAACTGAGTTCCGAAAAGTCCTTCGGTCGGGAGTTCGATATCCGTTTCGATTTCGCTTCCGTTTTCTGGAAGTCCGGCGTTGGCGAGAGCTGCTGCGAGGAGATCTTCATCGCTTCCGAGTTCACCGATCGTAATCATATCACCGTCAAAAAGCATGATCTGGAAGTTATCCCAGTAACGACCTACGCCAGCTACAACGGTAACTTCGGTTCCCGCTTCTACGCCTACGAGCGCGTCATAGACGGTATCTCTTTGAGCTGCAGGTGCGTCGCTTCCACTGACAAGACGAAGGGCGAACGTACCCATATCCGTAACGAGATGATAGTCGGAAGGTGTTCCGGAATAAGTTTCAGCGAGGAAACCTGTCACGGTAACGAGTTGTCCCTCAACTTCAGGTAACGTTGCTGGATCGAGAACAGGAGTCGCTTCAACGGTCAATCCTTCTTCAAGGAGTTGAACGTCTAAGAATCCGTTCATTTGCGTGAGGTTCGAATATACGGCACGATTACCGGTAACTTTGATTCGATTACCGACAACAAGGTGTGCAGCGTAATCGGCTGGTACTTTGTAAAGGTAGATTCCGGCAGTTTCATCTTCAACGAAGACGACACCGCGACCACTACCATCGAATGAAACTGCGGTAACGACTGCTTCAACGGTGACTTGCGTTCCGACTTCCGTTTCGCGTGCTTCCAGGACGGTTAAGGTAATGTAGCCGACAGTAACTTGGAAGAGCGCGAGTTCTTCAACGTCATTAAGTGATAGGGTTGCCGTTAATTCAACGTCAACCGTTTCACCGGTAACGGTGACTTCACCGGTTTCCGCATCGATCGCTGCGTTATTGGATTCCCAAGCGATGGAAACGCCATAAGGGCCTTCGGTAGGAAGAACGAGCGTCTGGTTTTCACCGATTTCAGTCGGTATATCGAGCGTATCCATAGCAGCTACTACGCGTTCTTCATCCGTTTGAGGGATGTATTCCGCTTCAGTAATCTGGGAAGGATCGCTGTAATAGAGATAGGGTTCATCATAACGCCAGGAGAGCGGAGCGCCGACGAGATTGACGAAATCGCCTGCTTCGAGTGCTTCGATCGAAGAGGTGTCCGTACCTTCAACGCGTGAATCCCAACGCATTTCGATTTCTTCTTGGGCTTCATTCATGAAGACGACGATGATGTTGCCCCAATTATCGACAGACGTTTCAACGACTTGTAAACCTTCCGCACTGACGAGTTGTGCCTGGTATGGAAGGAGATCGGTTGCTGTAAACGGTACGTTCGTAATCGAACGTGCAGCCGGCATCGATGCGTCATCAAGAACGGTTACTTCGATTGGACTTAGTTGTTCAAGACCATTATATGCACCACGCGTGGCGATCATATCGACTTCTTTACCGACGGCTCCGCTGAGCATGTCTGCGAAATCATAGGAGAAGATGCCAAGACCACTCGTGCTATCTTGAATGAGGAACGATGCGTTATCGAGTTGTGCCGTAATGACACCTTGAACACGGACTTTGCCCGTTGTCATTTCGCGTGCTTCAAGAATCGAGATGACATCGAGTTCGCCGGCCATAATAGAAATCTCGACTTCGCGTTCCGTGTCATTGATAGAAAGTGTCGCTGTCAATAATACTTCTTCTTGCATACCTTCTTCTGGCATTGTCAAGAGTCCGGTTTCAAGATCGATCAACGGACTTTCGGATGCCCAAGAAATATCGGCCCCGAGTAATGAATCCGGTAGGTCCAGGGTCGTTTCAGCGGTATAGGCTTCATCGATTGAACCCGTTACTGTTTCTTCGACGAGATCGAGCAATTCTTCATCGGGGAGGGAAATTTGAATGTCATCAACCGTTCCGAGGAAGAGAATCGTGAAGACCGTGCGGTCCGAACGATAGCTGTAGAGCAAGGCATCGAACGTAACGACTTGACCGTCGAATGCATTGAATGCGGCCTTGTTCGATTGATAATAGATCATGACACCTTGATCGGCATGAGGACTGTTCGGAGCGGTCGGTATGTCGTCGCCTTCATAGTCGGGATCGACAAATACCGTATCGTAGTTACCGGTTCCCTGGATGCGGACTTTGGTCGTCAGACGATAGTATTCATAGGTCATATCCGGATCGGGAATTTCGGTGAGTGCGAGCATGTCGGTAACGCTATCGACGACAACCGGTTCGTAATCTTGAGCGGGTTCATCGGATTCGAGGAAAACGACAGGTTGTGCCGCATTGGCGGTATTGCTGAGCTGCCATGAACCGAAGTAACGGTCGGTTAGACCGAATACGTCATAGGATTCACCAACGACAACAGAATCAATTCTTGATCCCATATAAGCGAACAACAAGGATTCGCCATCGTGGAACACGACACCGTCATTCGTAATACCGAGAATCGTTACGCCTTCAATGAGAACGTACGTGCGCGTGACGGCTCCTTCGCCATCGACACTGATTTCGAGTGCTTCATCGATGCTTTCAACAGGTACGAAATCTTCCGCTGCGAGCACGACCACTTCGAATTCCTTGGTGAGCATCTTTTCATTGTAGTGTAGAGTAGCCGTTAGGACGACGGTTCTATTCGTAGTCTGACGTACGACTTCACCGGTTTCGGAAATGATTTCCGGATGGGTCGATTCCCACGTAACGGTTACGCCTTGTTGCCCAACAGTAAGTGGCAGATTGACATCCTGGGAAACGCCATCACCGATACCCGAAAGTAAGAGTGAATCACGGGCATTTTCGAGAATGACCATGTCTTCATCCGGTGCCTCGGTAATTGCCGGAACGAGAATATCGAATTCGCGTTCTTCGCCATTGATCTCGGCGATCAATGCGACGAGTGCGTCACCTTGACCGTATGCCGGACGGACGACTTCACCGGAAATCGATACGACGCTAGGCGATAGCGCTGTCCACGTGATATCGAGACCTTCGGTTGTTTCCGGAACGGTGAAATCACCGGTTGCCGTGTAAATTTCCGTTTCTTCGTCATAAGCAATGTCTTCTCCGGTCAGCTCGATGGCAGCGAGTGCGGCATCGACGTCATACCCGAGAACCTTGACGACGAACTGAGTCGACCCATCGAATTCACCATAAGTCGCTGTGGCTGTCAAAGTTACATTGACATCATTGAATCCTCGTGTAACCGTACCGTCGTTCGCGATGACGTTCGGGTTACCTGATGCCCAAACGATCGTGACATCACCGAAACTCGTCGGTAGCGTGAGATCTTCGGTTACGGAGTCGATATCGTCGCCTTCAGTGAACACGACTTCGATGCTTTCGAGCGCTTCATCGATGGCGGCTTGTTCGAGTGATTCCTCACAAGCGATCAACGTGAAGGTGAGAGCGACGGCCATGATCAACGTGAACAGGCCTTTGAAAAAGTTAAATTTCTTCATATCTTTTTCTTTCCTCCATTTTCTAATTTATCTAAAAACTATGAGTACGAATGACTCGTTTGGCACGACGACTCGTGCCAAACGAGTTAGGGACTCCTATTCTCCGCCTAAATTCGCTTCATCGTAAGCGTCAAGTAGGGCTTCCGTGATATTTCCGTCACCGAGCATGATCCGTTCAATCGCGAGACCGACCTGATCGCGAGCTCTAGAAGAACCGACGAAAGCGGGGTCATAGTACATGTAGCCGCTCTGTTCGTAGGCCGCCTGAGCGGTAATTGCGATCGGATTATCCATTTGACTGAGGAAATCCTGATAAACGGGATCCTCATATGCACTCGTACGGACGGGTAGATAGCCCGTGTTCATTGCCCAGTCGATCGTGTTTTCAACGTTGATCAAGTGCTTCAAGAAGAGCCAGGATGCGAGTTGTTCCTGCGGTCCGTCGGCATCAAGAATCGAGATGTTCGTACCCTGCTGGATGACCGCCTTGTTTTCCGGCATATCAGCATTGTAAGGAATCGGTGCGACACCGACTTCAAAATCGTCACCGAGAGTTGGATTGCTTTCACTGAAACCACCCGGGATGTTGTAGCGAATACCAGCCGATGATCCGACCGTCACAAATGTCTGTTCGTTGACGAAAGGCGTCGATGCGTATTGCTGATCCCAAAATTCGGGTAGCGTCAGGATATCCCTGTAGTCCTTGACGAACTGCATGGCGTCAAAGGTGTTAGCGTCTTCGTGCCAGAGGAAGAGACCACGGTTGTTGTCATCGAAGTCGACATCCGTATAGGCACCGCCGAATTGCCGCGTGAACGTGATGAACGCATTGCTCGTCGAATCGTAGGATGCTGGTACAACCAGACCCTGAGCCTGTTCGATCTTCACTAGGAGCTCGGCTTCGCTTAGGCCTTCGTTCTCTTCGCTCTCTCTCACCTTTTCTTCCGCAATCGCATCACCTGCTGCTTTAAGATCTGGTGCGATGGCGATCAGGTCCTGCCATGTTTCCGGGACATCGAGCTCGAGTTCATCAAAGAGCGTCCGGTTGTAGATCATGACTTCGGTCGACTTGTTGAACGGCAAGGAATAGAATCTACCGGACAGGTCGTACTGACTGTTTTCTTCCCGATAGGAGGCGATGATATCCTCGAAGTCATCTTCGCCATGGAGACCCCATTGGTCGCTACGGATGTATGGATCGAGCGTGACAACGACTTTACCATTTCGGTATTCCGCGACATGGTCCGGATAACCTTGAACGAGGTTCGGATACTCTTCGGCGGTAATCGCGTTGATCATGTTACTCCTAAGAGTGTCGTAGTTACCCGCACTTTCACCGATGTTTACGGTGATATTCGGATATTCGTCCATGAAGGAAGCGGCGTATTTTTCAATGAGTGCCGTGTTCGCTTCGCCCATAGCATGCCAGAACGTGATTTCGATCGGATCACTCGTAAGTGTCTCAGGGATGTTGACGTCTTCTACGGCCAGAATGATCGTCGTCGTGTCACGTCCGCCGAGCGAGTTCGTAACACGGAGACGGATTGTGTAAGTCCCCGGTTTCGTTAGGTCATAGGAACCGAGAACTTCGATTTCGTCCGTGAGATCACCATCGGTTTCATCGGTTGCCGTAACGCCTTCAAGGGGATCGTACGTACCAGATCCAATATAGAAGACCGGATACTGATCGACGCCTTCGAGTTCTGGGGGCGCTACATCGCTTTCGACCGTTAGGTAGATCGTAACGCGTGACGTTTCACCGTCATTATCCGTAACAGACAAAATGATTTCATAGGTTCCACTGAAGTTGACGTCATCTTCGTCCCATCCGTCAACAACGATTTGATCCGTGAGATCACCATCTTCCCGGTCATCGGCCGTTACGCCATCGAGTGGATCATATGCTTCTCCAACTTCAATGGTCGGATTCGTGTCGACCCCTGAAAACTGAGGTGCTTCATTTCTTCTTGTCGCACACGCCGATATCGTCAACATACCGAGTGCCAGCAGCAAGATAAATACTACCTTTTTCATTTTATTCCTCCTTCTTTTTTTTACAACTTATCTATACTCATATTGGATAAACCAATGTACTACCCTTTTGTTCCGCTTCGTCCGATTCCGGACATGATATATTTCTTCAAGGCGAAGAATACGATCAAGAGCGGCGTCGTAACGAGTGCGGTCGCCGCCAACTGGATGCTGTAAACCGGTCTTGCATCCGATCCGGACCCAGTTACGAAGCTCGTGGACCGAAGCGCGACGGAAATAAGCCAGTTCTCCGAGGACGGTGTAACGAGTTGGGGCCAGATGTAGGCATCCCAAGCGCCGATCGCACTGAGAATCGTTATCGTGATGATGGTTGGACGCGCAATCGGGATCATAACGCGTGACAAGTACTTGAAGTCCCCGCACCCATCGACCTGAGCGGCTCGATAGAGCGTATCCGGTATTTGTTTGAACGTCTGCCGCAAAAAGAAGATATAGAAGACGCTCGCGATGAACGGGAAGATCAAGGCATAGAAACTGTCATACCACCCGAGGTTCCGAATCGTGATGAAGTTCGTGATCACGTAGAGTTCTCCCGGAATCATCATCGTCATCAAGAGAAGGGAGAAAACGAATTCTCTACCCTTAAACTCGAGTCGCGCAAAGGCGAAGGCCGCGAGCACGGTTGTCGTGATCGTCCCGACGGTAGTCGCGAGACCGACAAAAATCGTGTTCAGGATATAGCGGGAGAAATCAAATCGTGTCAAGGCGATCTTGAAATTGACCCACTGCATCTCTTCCAATCCGATGAAGAAGCGGGGATTGAGCGCCGTCGTTAATTCCTGGTTCGTTTTAAGCGACGTCAAGACCATCCAGTAAAACGGAATGAAAATGAAGAGCGCGATCAACGTCAGGAAGGTATAGGTCATGGCGATGCCCATGACACGTCGGAAGAAGTCGAGACGGGTTGCTCGTTCAAGATCCTGTTGGCTCTCCGAGAGGAGTTTGCGGCGTTCCCGTCGTTGCCGCATCTTTTGATAGGTTTCTTTTTTGAAGAGCGATAGGAAATCGTTATACATGTTGATCATCGTTTTTTTGAAACGATAGCCTACGTAAACGTCTTTAATGTCGAAAGCGATGATAAAACGAAGAACCGCGCTGAAAACGTTGAGAGTAAACAGACTCATGAACATCAGCAGGAACTGATAGCGATACGTCCACTCGTCGATGTCGACGAGGTCCTTGCTGTTCAGTCGTTTGATGTTGCTGATGACGGTCGGAACGAAAACGATGAGATAACCGATGAGAACGCTGATCCCGATGTTGACCTGACCCGATGTGAGCGTAATTCCCCACAAGTCGTAATCCGTGACAACGATATCGGTAATGACTTCCGGAACGAGCAAAATCCGGAATAACTCATACGTCAGGTAGAGGGCGAACAATACGAAGAGCGCATCAATCGTTGTGGCAATCTTATCGAATAACTTGATTCTAGGCGTTAGTCTTTTCATGTGCTACCTCCTAATAGTGGACGCGCTTCTTGCCAACGTAGAGTTGGAAGAGCGTGAACACTAGGATGAGCGCGAACAACAGGATCGCCGCTGCCGAAGCATAGGACATCATACCATCATCAGCCGCGAGTCCGATATAATCGTAGACGTAGAAAACGATGGTCTTCAAATTGATCATGCCGTCACGCCCATAGGGCAAACGACCTGTCTGGTTGATGATCGCGACAACGGTCGTATAGACCTTGAATCCCCCGATGACGGATGTAATCAGAATATAAAAGATCATGGGTGAAATCAGTGGTACGGTGATGCGCCTAAACGACTTATAGCGCGAAGACCCGTCGATTTTGGCTGCCTGATAGTATTGCTTGTCGACACTTTGAATGCCGGCCAGAAAAACGATGATCTTGAAAGCGAGACCGTTCCAGACCGAATAGATCAGGATGACGGACATCGCCGACCAGAAGGTAGCCCCGACACCGACCCAAACGATCGGTTGACCGCCGAACCAGGTAATGATCTGGTTGGCGAGACCGAGGTTGAAAAGGTCGTTGCTATTCCCTTTAAACATATAGGCGAAAACGAGTCCGATGGCGATCTGGTTCGTAATGTAGGGTAAGAAGAATATGGTTTGATAGAACCCTTTGAGCGACTTGATGGATGCCAAAGCGACTGCGAGCACGAGACTCACGATGATCGATACAGGAACCGAGATGAAAACGATAATCCCCGTGTTGATGACGGCTTGTCTAAATCCAGCAAGCTTCAATACGTGCACGTAATTGCCGATAATCGTGTAATCATCGAATTCACCCGTTTGAATATTGTATCCTTCAAAAAACGAGATCATGAACGAATTGATGATCGGATAAAACGTGAATATGGCCAGCAGAATGAGCGCGGGTAACAAATAGAGGATGGCTTTTAGCCATGAAGGCCAGTGAACGAGGAAGCGCATGTTCTTCGATTCGAAGTAGTCGCTGATCTTCCGCTTGACGCCGTTCACATACCCCCTGACTCTCCAAATGAATTCCCGGAGGGATTCTTTGATATTGGTCATTGGACAACGTCACCCGTTTCCTTATCGAACACATAGATTTTTTTACTCTTGGCTTTCAAACGAATCGTTTCTTGGTCCTGAACGGAATCCGAATCGACGAGAGCACGAATCTGCACGCCACTCAGTTCGAAACGAATGAGCGTGTCCCGTCCGATGTGATCCAAATCGATCGTATTGATCTCTTGGCCTTCCGGATCAGCCTGAAAATCCTCAGGACGGATACCGATCGTATACTCTCCGTCCGGTACGTCTTTTTCGCCAAGGAGAACATCCGCATCGGAATAGATCTTCCCGTTTTTGATGTGTCCGTTCAAAATATTGATGGGTGGATTCCCTAGGAACTTGGCAACGAATAGATTGTTCGGATTGTTGTAAATTTCCTGTGGGTGATCCATCTGTTGCTGAACACCAAAATTCAAAACGACCATTTCGTCACTAATACTCATCGCTTCTTCCTGGTCATGGGTTACGAAAATCGTCGTAATTCCCGTTTCTCTCTGGATGCGCTTGATTTCTTCTCTCGTCTGGAGACGGAGTCGTGCATCAAGGTTCGATAGTGGTTCGTCGAGTAACAATACGCGCGGTTTCTTGACCAAAGCACGCGCAATTGCGACGCGCTGTTGCTGACCACCGGAAAGTTGGGCCGGTTTGCGATCGAGCAGTTCACCGATATCGACGAGGTTCGCCATTTCCTGAACGAGTTCAAGTGCTTCCGTTCTCTTGATGTTGATGTTTTCAAGCGGAAACATGATGTTCTGACGAACGGTCATGTGCGGGTAAAGCGCATAGTTTTGAAACACGAGTCCGATGCCACGCTTTTCAGCGGCAAGTTTGGTGACATCATCATCACCAAAAAAGATTTTACCGCCGGACGGTTTGAACAACCCGGCGATCATGAACAGGGTTGTCGATTTTCCGCATCCGGATGGTCCGAGAAGACCGATGAGTTTCCCGGACCCGATCGTGACGGTCAGGTCATCGACGGCACGGGTTTCTTTGCCCGCTTTGTCCGTAAAGATTTTGGTTAAGTTCTGCAATCTGATTTCCATGTGCTCTGTCTGCTCCTTCTAAAAAGATGTGCTCGATCGATAAAAGAAAGAGCACCTATGTTTGTCCCATAAGCACTCTATACGTATAGTGTGAAAAAAATTGCGTTCGCGGTCGACAAGATTAGGATTTGCGTGTAAGGTTGCAGTTCATTCATACCATACTCACCTCTACGTCCTATTATATAATAATAGACGCATGATTTCAATTGATTAGGAAGAGTAAGGGAAGGAAATTTACCTTAATTTTTCAAACCCTAAAATGTAAGCGCTTAAGGGGTATCCCCATTATAGTATCGAGCCGGCTTTTTGTCAATGAAAGCAAACCGCTTTCACTGTCGCTTATAATGTTTATAATCCAACCAGCTCTACCCTGCTATTTCGATCCGATATTTTTAAAATTCGCAGTGTTTCGGAGTCCGGGGGAAGGGGATGACATCCCGAATGTTTTCGACTCCGGACAAATACATGAGAAGACGCTCAAAGCCCATACCGAAACCAGAGTGTACGCATCCTCCGTATGTCCTGAGATCGAAATACCATTGGAACTCCTTGTCTTCGATTTCCATTTCTCGCATCCGCTTTTTCAACAGGTCGAGGCGTTCTTCTCTTTGTGACCCACCGATGAGTTCTCCGCTCCCCGGAACGAGAAGATCCATCGCAGCAACCGTTTTTCCGTCTTCGTTTTGCCGCATGTAGAACGCTTTGATTTCCTTGGGCCAGTCGATCACGAAAACGGGTCGCTTGAAGTGGACTTCCGTCAGATAACGTTCGTGTTCGGTCGCGATATCATGGCCATAGATGGGTTCGATTTCAAACGTTCTTTTGCTCGATCTGAGAATGTCGATCGCTTTTTCGTATGAAATCCGGGCAAACGGTTCGTTGAAAACATTTTTGAGTTTCTCTTCGAGTCCTTTCTCGACGAATCGGTTGAAAAACGCCATTTCTTCCGGCAGGCGCTCGTATACGACGGCGATGACGTATTTAACCATCTCTTCGGCAACATCCATGTCCTTTTCAAGATCGGCGAAAGCCATCTCGGGTTCGATCATCCAGAACTCGGAGGCGTGACGCTGGGTATTGGAGTTTTCCGCTCGGAATGTCGGACCGAACGTGTAGACGTTTCGAAAACTTAAGGCGAAAGCCTCCGCTTCGAGTTGTCCGGTTACCGTAAGATTGGTGCGCTTCCCGAAAAAATCCTTGGTATAGTCGACGTTTCCGTGTTCATCGCGGGGTGTTTCAAGGAAAGGGAGCGTTGATACACCAAACATCTGTCCGGCCCCTTCGCCGTCATTAGCAGTTATGATTGGCGTATGGACGTGAATAAACCCTTTCTTCTGAAAGAACTCGTGGATCGCGAAAGAAGCGACGCTACGCAACCGGAATACCGCATGAAACAGATTCGTTCGTGTCCGGAGATGAGCGACTTCTCGCAGGAATTCCCGTGAATGACGCTTCGGTTGAATCGGGTAGTTTTCCGGTGAATCACCGAGGAGAACGACCGATGTCGCTTTGATCTCGAACGGTTGGCGTGCTCCCGGTGTCAGGACCAGTTGACCTTTGAGTTCGAGCGCGCTTCCCACACGTATTTTTTGTACATCCTTGAAATCATCGAGTTTGTTCGCTTCATAGACGACCTGTATGTGTTCGAAAAACGTTCCGTCATGAAAATTGATGAATCCGAATTCCTTTTGTGCTCGATTGTTTCGAACCCACCCGTAAAGCGTAATCTCAGAGCCGATAAAAGCTTCGGGTGAACGATAAATCTCATGAACTGTTGTTTCCATATCCTTTTTCTCCTTTTCGCTTGATGATGCGATTGATCAGATAAACAAAAACGCCCTCGACATAGCCTAAGGACGTCATGAACGCGGTACCACCTTAGTTCCGGATCGAAATCCGGCCCTCAACGTCTTTAACGCAGACATACGGACGGGTCTACTCTCGCAAACGATTTCTTCCGTCTCTCAAAGTGTTCGAAGCGATGCCGTTTCTTCCGGGCTCGCACCTCTCCCGAATCGCTTGGTGAAACCTGTGGCATCCCATCCTCTTTTCATCGATTTCATATTCATTATAGCGGTATTCAGACCGATTGTCAATCGTCTTCTTTCGCTTCCTCTTCGGTTTGTCCGTTTCCTTCGGTGCGATCGATCGCGTCGAATTTCGCCTCTTTGATCTGGTCGAAGGTTCGATTGATTTTCGTACTCGTAATATGAACCTGTTCCGCATTCTTCGACACACTGTCCAAAGCATTCTTGAGCTTTGCCCATCGTTCACCGTAACGCTTGAACTCTTCGCCGAGTTTCATCAGTTCATCGATGATGACCTTGGCTTGTCGATCGCGTTCCGTATTTTTGACGGCGAGTTGGATCATGCTCAGTGTCGAGATGAGCGTCGTCGGCGAAACGATCCAAATTCTTTGTTTCGTCGCGTACTCCAATAGGTCGTCGTGGTGGGCGCTGATCTCGGCGAACAATGCCTCGGCCGGAACGAACATGAAAGCCTGATCACTCGTCTCTCCGGCAATCACGTACTTGTTTTTAATCGTGCCGATATGTCTCTTCACGTCGTTTTTGAACGCCTTTTCCGCGACGTCCCGTTCGCTTTGAGGGCGGTTTCGATCGACCATCCGACGATAGTTTTCCAACGGAAATTTCGAGTCGATCACGACCATACCGAGGGGTTCCGGTCCGTAGACAACAGCATCAGCGATCATGCCGTTGCTCAACGTCTTCTGTTTCTTATAGAGCAGCTCGTGATCGCCCATAACGGCGGAGAGGACCTGATAGAGTTGAACCTCACCGTAGATACCACGAGATTTCTTGTCGGTTAACAGTTCGTTAAGCGAAACGACTTCAGTCGACAACGCATCGATTCGTTTTTGTGCTTCATCGATTTTCCCGAGTCGTTCGATGATGTCGAGAAACGTCTTGTTCGTCTTCTCGAACCCTTGACCGAGCCGATCTTCTACCTTCTCGTTGATACGCTGCAAGTGTCCGTCGATGTGTCCCATCATCTGTTCCTTGAAGGCATTCAAGTCGCTCTGATTGAGCTTATTGTTTTCGTTGAAGAGTTTTCCCATTTCGAACTTGAACGCACCATACTCCTTTTGAACGTAGAGTTTGAGTTCGTTTTGCGCTTCCTTTTGGGCGATGAGCGACTGCGAATCGGGTTTCGTTCGTCTTTGGACGACGTGAATCGCCCATCCGATGAGAACAACGATCAGGGCGAGTCCCGAAAGAACGACATATTCAAACATGCCCAGGTTCATAGGTCTGCAAGATAATAGACGTGAGCGACTTCATCGATGACTTCGAAATAGGATGTGATATACGTCTCTTTCGACAAGATCAGGTCGTTGACCGACGTGATGAACCCGTCGTCATTCAAAGCGCGTGAGTAGTGTCGCTGTTTGTCCTTTTCGACCATGACGCTCTGGTAGGCACGACTGACGAGGTCGGTACAGTAATACCTGTTTTCCATCATGACGAAAAACAAGAAATTGTAGATGACGTCGTTTTCAACGAGGGCATTCCCGAAATCGACGACGCCGTCGACTTGTTCATCGGTGACGCCTTTGACGCGTAAAGCAAACCCTTCGGTCCGATAATGCGACCCGTAGTACGGATACGACGCATCGCTTACGCCCCGAAACCCTTTGATCAACCAGTTGTTTCGGGAATTTCTGGCGACCGTGACGCTATAGTCATGGGGTTCAGTTCCGGGATGAAACATGATATCGAACAGGCTTTCGTCCGGTCTCGGGAAGCCTGTCGCTTCGATGAATCCATTATCACCGTCATGTATGGCGGCGTGCCCTCCATAATAATAGGTCATGAAAGGGTGGAACCAGCGAACCATCGGAAAAGGCGATTGTCTCGTCGTGAGAATGTCACCCTTTTGTCCGAGATATTCCTGGTCGTCATCATAAAAGACATCGCGCTCATCCTCGAGTTCATACCATGTTTCACGTGGAACAGCATAGTACCGGCGCGTTTGAAAAATGCCCGGACGCGTTTCGACTTCCGCTTCATACTCGAATGTCGCCCGTTCTTTGAAATCTCTAATCGTTCGTTCGACCTTGAAATACTCATAGGTCGTAAACCCGAAGCTGTAAATGATGCCGAATAACAATAGAAGCACGATCAGTTTCAAGATCTTTCGTATCGTTCTTTTCTTCTTGTGTCGTTTCTGTCTCTTTTTCATGTCGTTCACCCTTGACTCTATTTTATCAACATTATACCACCAACATCAGGAAAAAAAGTAGTCCGAGGACTACCTTTTTGGTTTGATTACGAGCGCGCGTTCTTCGCCGTCCCCTTCGGATTCCGTCGTGACATCACGCCAATCGCTCAATTTCGTATGGACGATTCGCCGATCATAGGCATTCATCGGATCGAGTTTGACCGCGATGTGTGTTCGTGCGACTTCCTTCGCTGTCTTTGTTGCGAGAATCTCGAGCTGCCGCTTGTGATTCTCGTGATAGTTCCCGATATCAAGAGAAACGATCGCATACCCGTCGACGAAACTGTTCAAATAGTTTCTAAGCATGTACTGTAAAGCCAAAAGCGTTCTTCCGTCGCGACCGATCAAAATGGCGTTGTGGTTGCTTTGGAGGCTGTAGTAGATTTCCTGACCATCATTGACCGTTCGGAGTTCCATTTTGACTTCGACGTCAAGGGCACTCATGATGTTTTCAAGAAAACTCTTTCCTTCGAGCGCGAGATTGACATTCGGCGTCGCTTCGTAAACTGCGGAAGAACCGATACCGAAAATCCCCTTGTTCTCTTTAAGTACCGTCAACTTGATCTTATCTTTTTGAATGTTAAGTTGTTCAACCGCCATCCTTTCTGCTTCGGATAGCGATTTCGCTTCAAATTCAACGCGTTTTAACATATTCGCTCACCCCGTCAACTGTTTTTGTTTCATAGCTTCATGCTTCTTTTCGTTCATTTTTCGATTGAAGAGCGTCTGAGCCAAAGAATAGGTATTCCCGAAAATCCAGTAAATCGCCAAGGCGTTGCTCTGGAACGAAATGAACATCATCATGATCACCATGAAATAACTGATCGTCTTCATCGTTTTCTGCGTCTGTTCTGCTTTGGGATCGGCATTGTGCTTTCCCGTGTTCTTCGCGTAACTCGGTTTCTTCATCGAAATCTGCTGAAGAATGAACATCGTCGCCCCGACGATACCCGCCAACAACAAGCCGATGATTCCATCATTGGTGTTCGCGAGATCAATACCGAGGAAGCGCGTATTATGGACTTCGTTAACGTAGATGCCGCCTTCAAGTGTAATCCGTCTGACGACGGCATACATCGCGATAAAGATCGGCATTTGCAAGAAAGGCATGAGACAGCCGAAGACATTGATCCCGTGTTTCTTGTAGACCTGCATCATTTCCATCTGCATCTGTTGTTGCGACTGCGGGTCTTTCTTGGTTGCGTATTTCGCCTGAACGCGCTGCATGTCCGGTTGGGCGAGATTCATCTTGATCGACATGTCGTTGCTCTTGGCATAGATCGGCCAGGCGAGTGTTCTCACGACCAACGTCGTAAAGAGAATCCCCAAAGCGAATGAATTTCCCATGAGTCCGGCAAAGAAACTCATGATGAAGGCAACCGGAATAACGAGGATCCAGTCGAAGAAGTTCGCAGCATCCGGATGAATCGGGCGTTCTCCTCCGGCAACATAAACGTCAAACGTCTCTTCGAATCCTTCATATGTGAAGGTAACCGTATACGTTTCTTCTTCCACGAACTCATCGCCATCCAGTAATTCAAATCCACCGTCATCGAAGTTCTCCGCGAGGTCTTCTCCCGCTTTTGTCTCGACACTGCCGTCACGTCGAACGATGATGACATCGATACCTTCCGGATTGAACGTACTCCCCATGGGATAGAGCACATTCGTTTCTTCGAACCGGAAAGCCACCATGACGATGTCGTCGGATTCCCCACTAGTCGTTTCCGGTTTGACGTACACTTGGAAATCGACTTCGAAATCTTCAACTTCGAAGACGTACGTTCGTACGCCGTTTTCATCGGTCGTGACATCCGTCGGCAGACTACCCTCATAGTTTTCGAGAGTTGCCGATGTTCCCGCTTTACTGAGTAGCCAGTAAGACAAGCCCGATGTTCCCGTAAAGGTAATGTCATCGGCTTCATCATGCGCGTAGGAAACATTCGTTGGATTGTTTACGACGACGTGCGCCGTTTCATTATCCCCTCTAGAACACGAAGCGAGAGCGAGCAAAGCCATGACGATCACGCTTATTGTTATCCATCTTTTAAACATGTGTATTCTCCATTATCCTAGATTTTTCCAAGAGTACGAGCAGGTGACTCCGCATTTCCTGATATGTCAGTTTTTTCGACTTGGGTTTGATCACGACAACGAATGACGCATTGGTATCAAGTACATCCTTATATTCACTGATGATCATGCGTAGTCGTCGTTTTGCCAGATTTCTTTCCACGGCATTTCCGTATCGTTTACCGATGCTCAGCGCAAAGCGAAAATTGGAATTCTGCGCATTTTCCGCTCGGTATATCAAAAAATAGGCATTGCCCTTCACTCTCTTTTGACTGAAGATCGCATCGATTTCGCTATTTTTCTTAATGCGATATCTTTTTTTCATGCCTTAAATAAAAAGGACTGACTCAAAAATAATCTTTTCATTATTTTAATCGAGTAGTCCGAGTGTTTTAAAATAATTTTTTTATACAGTTAATTCTGCGCGGCCTTTGAGTCTGCGACGTGCGAGTATTCGACGTCCACCGGTTGTCGACATACGTGCTCTGAACCCGTGCGTCTTTTTACGTTTCCGCTTATTCGGTTGATATGTCCTCTTCACAAATAAAACCACCTTTCTTGCGAAACCATGCTAACTCATTATATATGCTCACTCGGCTTTTGTCAACACATATCATGCGTTTACCAGGATAAACGCATACTCAAAATGACATACCCCACTTGCATTTCAATAAAAAGTGGTTTTTCTTTACTTTTCTTCTTGATTATGTGCACATAATATGTT
>CAYUIK010000086.1:0-4992 GCA_964444805.1 uncultured Acholeplasmataceae bacterium
AAGACGTCGTAATGACGACTTAAACACAGATATAGGCACGTCATGGTTTCACAAGGTCATCAAAAATGGCCTTTTTCTTTTTCGCTGATTTCTTGTCTCCTTTTTTTATGTTCTTGACAATATGAGTATACTCATTATATAATAAAGACAACAACCGATAATCAAGGTGTTCATGAGCATATCATTGAAATGGAAGGTTTTTTGGTGTGAATCACGTACAAAACCCTTCTTTCCGATGATCAAAACCAAACAGAGAGGTGCGTTTTTTATGATGCGCAAAATACCAGGTCTATTGTTCGTCTTTCTCGTCCTTTTTTCATTAGGGGCATGCAAGGATGCCGATGCGTTGCCGATCATCGCGATCGACATCGACGAAACAAGCATCGCCGAGTTCTATCATATGGAAGACTTCGATCTCGGCGAGATCGAAGTCATCCTTCAACATGAAGACGGAAGCAGCAGTCGCGTTCCCCTCGACGAAAGCATGCTCGCCGAAGATGACCTCGCCTTGCTCGAAACGGCCGGTGTTCATACGATTACCGTCTATCATGCCATGTCCGAGACCGTCATCACGATCGTCATCATCGAACCCGGTGCCGTCGAACAGACGATTTTTTTCGAAACCGGCATAGATCCCGCGATCGATCCTTTAGTCGCCTATTCCGGAACACCGATCGATGCCCCATCGGACCCACAAAGAGAGGGCCATACGTTTCTCGGCTGGTTTCGTGATGAATCCTTGGAAACGCCTTTTGTCTTCGACGTCATGCCCGTAGAGGATTTGACGCTCTATGCCAAATGGGAAATCCAAACCTATCTCGTGACCTTCTATGACAGCGACAACATCACGGTTCTCGCTACGTCGATCGTCGATCATGGAGAAGCGGCAGTCGCTCCCGCAGATCCTCTAAAGGAAGATACCGCCGAGTTCACCTATACCTTTGACGGTTGGGACAAGGACGTATCCGATGTACGCGAAAACATGGATGTGTTCCCGACTTACCTGGAATCGATCAATTATTATACGGTAACCTTTTGGAACTATAACGGAACGGTTCTGACAGAAGAGATCGTCGCTTACGGCCACGAAGCGATCGCTCCTGAAGGTCCTCCAAAGGCCGATACGCCCCAGTTCACCTATACGTTCGACGGTTGGGACACGGACGTATCCGATGTACGCGAAAACATGGACGTATTCCCGACCTACGTATCATCGACGAGAAACTATACGGTAACCTTTTTGGATGCTGACGGGACCCTAATCAAAGAAGAGAGCGTGCCCTACGCCCTCGCGGCGACCCCTCCAAGCGATCCCATTAAGGAACATTACACCTTTACGGGATGGAACCAATCGTTCGATCGAATCGTTTTTGACTTGACCGTTTACGCCCAGTATACGACCAACTCCTACACGGTGACCTTCAAGGACCATGATGAAACGATCCTGAAGACGGAAAGCGTCCTCTATGACACGGCGGCGACCCCTCCTGACAATCCTGCTCGAGTCGGCTACACGTGGGTCGGCTGGGATACGCCAATCGAAAACATCGCAAGCGACCTCGTCGTTCATGCTATATATGAAATCGCGAGCTATCAACTGATCTTCGAAGACATTGAAGGTAACATCCTCCATGCCGAATCCTTCGAATACAACGAGGATATACCCGAAATCATCTTCCCTGAAGCACCGGACCTAACCGGTCACACCTTCGATGGATGGGAAGCGCTCCCGGAAACGATGCCTCCTCATCACCTTATATTCACGGCCAGCTACACCCACAACGTACTAAACATTTCCATGGTTCGCATCGGTTACCGGGAAGCGATATACACGATCCCGACGAGAACGAGTGACTCTAAGACGGTTGATGTCGCAGGTGGTTATTACATGGCGACCTATGAAACCACGTATGGTCTCTGGTATACCGTTAGAATGTGGGCGGAAGATAACGGGTACTCCTTCCAAAACCCCGGTAGAGAGGGTGATAGCGGAACAGACGGCATGCCGCCAACCGAAAACCACAAAAACAAACCCGTCACCTACGTCTCATGGCGCGATGCCATCGTATGGACGAATGCCTTATCCGAAATCAGCCACTTGGATCCGGTCTATCGCACGGATACAGGCGTGATCATTCGCGATGCGCGAGCCGCGAATGGTGCCGTCGTCGATGCCGCGATCCAAACCAACCACAACGGATACCGCTTGCCGACATCGGACGAATGGGAGATGGCGGCACGTTGGCGAAACACCGATGGAGATGGTTCGATCCTGGTCGGCGGAAGATACTGGACACCGGGTAACTATGCGAGTGGAGCAACCGATAACTACGAAAACGAAGAGGCATCCCGTGCTGTCGCCTGGTATTCTGGGGCTGAAGGCGGGTCCTTCACGAGACCGGTCGGACAACTCATGCCCAATCATCTTGGCCTATACGACATGTGTGGAAATGTCTGGGAATGGACCTATACGGCGCAGTCCTATACGCGCATCATGCGTGGCGGTAGTTACAGCTACATTGCGCAAATGATTCGTCTCGGTAACACATTGGCCTTCAATACAACGCAAGCATCCGTCATGGGCTTTCGTCTGGCGCGAGGTTAAATACTGCTTTTGATCATGTCATTTCCTGCTAAGGCATCAGAGAAAACACGATAAATCATCAGAGAAAGAGTCTTTTCGGTTCGCCCGAAAAGACTCATTTTTATTTTTTTCTCTCACCCTGACCAGGAAAACAAACAATCCGTTTTCCGTCTCTTTTGCAAACGAGCGATCTCACGCGTTCATCGAAAGGATCGCCGCAGCATAAGCCGGATCGATACTCGGTCCTTGGATTTTGATGTTAGAATCGATCTTGGTGATCTTATCATGGAGCATCCGGCTAAACCTTCCGCCCGCGTTTCCCAGTGCGCCGACGATGACGACCTTTGGTTCATCTAGACACACGTGTTCATAGACGGCTTTGACCGCGAGCGCGAGCTCGCTCGTGGCGTCTTCGATGATTTCCAAAGCCGTTTCATTTCCTTGATCGGCGAAAGCGGTCACGTCTTTGGAAAGCGCGGCGACCTTGGTCCGATCCTGATAGAGCCTTGTCGTAACCGGAAGAATATCATCCGTCTTTTCAAGACCGATTTTTTCTCTG
Source organism: uncultured Acholeplasmataceae bacterium (assembly GCA_964444805.1). Classification (GTDB taxonomy): domain Bacteria; phylum Bacillota_I; class Bacilli_A; order Acholeplasmatales; family Acholeplasmataceae; genus RECG01. The sequence goes on from CAYUIK010000086.1 coordinate 3,144, forward strand.
ATCGCTTCCGTAAAGTCATCCTTTTTCCCTCTTCCATCCATCGAGCGGATCGCTTTTTTCATGGCCTGTCTTCCGAGATCGAATGCACTCCCCTGATCGCCTTCCCGAAAGCCCCAGCCACCGCTCTTATAGGCATTACCTCGCTTATCCCGACCAAAGGCAACCATCCCGGTTCCGGCGATCAAAACGATTCCCTCATAGAACGCTTCTCCGCTTGCCAGCGCGTTTTCCATGTCGTTTCTAATCGTGATCGACGTGTTCTCGGTTACGCCCGGCAACCTCTTGATGATCGTTTTTGCCCCTTGGAAATCGGATTCGGTCAAAACGCCACCGAGACCGACAAAAACGGATTTAAAGACGGCTTTTTTCCCGACTACGGAAAAAAAGCCCTCCAGCGCGGCAAAAATACTTTGATAGGTCGCTTCCGCTGAAACGGTATCGGTACTCGACGGTCCGCCCTTACCTTCATAAAGAATCCTTTTCGTTTCATCGATGACACAGACTTTCGTCTTCGTGCCCCCGCCATCGACTCCCAGATAATATGCCATCGGTATCTCTCCTTATCGTCATGGTTACGCTCTCACGATATCCTAAAAGAGGCGCCTTGTCAATAGAAGGATACCAAAGATCATCTTTTTATCGCAGGCGTCCTGTCACCTGAGACTCTTAATGTATTGTAAATGTATCATATCTATGCTACAATAGACCCATGATACGAAAAGGAGTGGTTCAGGTGGCTATGAACATGGTAGACAAGACACCTTTTTACATCCAGATTCGCAACAACATCCGACAACGGATCGAAAACGGCGAATGGAAAGAAGGCGAACTCATTCCCAGTGAAAAAGAACTCGCCCAAGCATACGACGTCAGTCGCGTAACGATCCGCACGGCGATCAAAGCCCTCGTTTCCGAACAGTATCTCAGTAGACGAGCCGGTTATGGAACAACCGTCCTTAAAAACAAATCCGCGCTTTCCAATTTCACTATGGTCCGAAGTTTCACCAACGAAATGAAGGAAATGGGACTTCCCAGCAAAACGATGAAAGCCGAACTGAAAGAGATCGAAGCCGATAAATTCCTATCGAGCATCTTCAACGTCAAGGAAGGCACGAAACTCTATAACCTCAAGCGCGTCCGAGGGACCGTCTTGCCGATTCTCTATTCCGATACCTATCTCATCCCGGTTGTCGTCATACCCGATGACAAAGACGTGCTCACGGGATCCCTTTATGCCTTTCTGGCTTCCCAAAACGTCCTTTTCAGCCATTTCGAAGAATTCGTGAGCGCCGTCAACGCCTCGAGACACATCCGACAGTTGCTCAAGATCTATGATGACGCCCCTCAACTCAAACGCAAGCGCTACAGCTACGATGAAACCAATCGTCTGATCGAATATACCGAAACCTACTATAATGCCGCCCATTACGAATACCGCACGCAGATCTTTTACCGAAGGACATAGTCCTTTTTTTCTTCATTTCAACAAATGTATCATAAATGTATTGTCTTTTGCCGGATAATGTGATATAGTGATTTTAGAAAACGCTTACAAGGAGCGGACATGAAAACAATGGGAACCATCCTCCTTTTGGCATCGGTTCTGATCATGGCGTCCTGCCGTAAAACCGATGACCCAGATCAAACTGACGTCGTAATCGAGGATTGTCAGGTGTTTTATCCTGAATATGTGGGTGACATGATCCCAATCATGGACATGGAAGCCCTGCGTTCGACTTTCACCGGCAATAAAGACAACTTCATCAACCCCTGCAAACCGGTCGAGGTCGCGCCACTTCTTTTCACGTCGTCTTCCATCCGAACGCACCAGGTCACGTTCACGTTCGAA
>CAYUIK010000087.1:0-42260 GCA_964444805.1 uncultured Acholeplasmataceae bacterium
TAATGGTTATTATTACTCTTTATTGTATGAGGTATGATTTATGCTTGTCAAGTAGACGTAGGAATGTCCATCGGAAAGTGGCTCAGTTTGTCCGAGAAGCGTGGCTCAGTATCGCCGAGAAGGGTGGCTCAGTATTACCGAAATCTTCACTAAAACTGTTTTTTCTCCAATTTAAAAAAAATCTAATAAAGAGCACAAAGATAATAGTGTAAATTATTAAATTATTTACCTTGTCGCCCTAAGGTGTCGTTATTACAATAAGTATATCATAAATAAAATCATATTAAAATACAAAAAGCCATAGACAGCATTTATAAAATTTGATAACTATGGCTTTTTAGTCATCAATATTTATTCTTGTTTGTTTTAATATTTTTAAATGTATTGGAGAATATCAGATTCGAACCAATGACCATCTGATTAAGTAATCGTAAAATGATTTTGACGCTCACACTTATACTCGCACAAGATTATTTCATAGGTTTTATTTGTAGTATTTTTAAGAATCATGTTTCGTTTATAAACGTCTGAATTTTAGTCGTAATCGTGTAAATCTACTTGTAATCGTGTAAATTATTAGGTAATCGTTGAAAGGTTATGAAACGGAATACTAAGAGCTAATAAAAACTCTAGATTATGGATTGAAATATAAATCTGGAAATTGGCAGATAGGGAGAAAATACCCTTTCTGCATGAAAAAAAGGACTAATACATATCGTATCAGACCTATGCTTCTAAGATGACTCTCTTTTGTTGGAGAATATATTAATGAACCTACACCTATTATATTCTATTTATAACTGTATTTCTATAGTCAATAGGGCTCATTTTTAATTTAGATACGATTCTTGTTGTATTGTAGTATCTAATGTATTCATCGATGGCAGCGAGTAATTCTTCAACGCTTTTATATTCGTGCTCATGCCCAAACCACATCTCAAGTTTCATTCTGCCAAAGAAATTCTCTGTAGGACTATTATCTAAACAATTCCCTTTACGACTCATCGATTGGATCATACCTAGTTTTTCTAATTGTTCCCGGTACCTGGAGTTTTGATATTGAACACCTTGATCGGATTGTACCATCATACCCTTGATGCGCTTGCCATGGGTTCTTTCCAGATCTTTTAACATGGACATAATTTTATCCATCTTTGCATCTTGACCTGCTGTATAAGCCAATACTTCCCTTGAATCAAAATCAATGATTGGTGATAGATAAACTGATTCTTCGTCTAGTGAGAATAGACTTACATCTGTACCAGCTTTTTGATATGGATGAATTGTTGTGAAATCCTGATTCATCTCATTGGTTTTGATGCCACCCTGATCACCTTCATATGAGTTGTATCTGTGCCATTTTGGCTTTCTAATCTTCAGATATCCTTTTTCTCTCATGAGCTCATTGACTTTATTTTTACCAATGTGATACCCCATTTTTAATAGTTCCAGATGAATGCGTTGATAACCCATTCTTTTTTTATGCTTATCTATGTATAGATAATCAATGATTTCTTTTATCTCTTCATATTTATCAACACACACTTTTTGTGCTGCTACATGATAGTAATAGACCGAACTCGCCATACCTGATATTTCTAGAAGGACTTCTAATCGAAATGACTTCCTTAACGCCGTAACAATTTTGGTTTTCTCCCTACTTGTTACGCCCTCTAGTCTTTGGGTTAAGGAGTGCGATTTTTTTAGGTATTCAATCTCCGCTCTTAATCGCTCGTTTTCTTCAGCTAATTTCTTGTCAACGATCTGTCTTGCTCTTTCATCTTTTAAGACGTAATTCTTTCTTGGATAAGTATCTTGAACTCCAGGTTCTCCTTTAGCTTTGTATACTTTTATCCAACCTCCCAATATCGTTGGATCAGGCAATCCCAAATCTAATGCGACACTTCTTAAGGATTCTTTACCTGATTGCACTCTTGAGATTGCTAGAAGTTTTGTATCCCTATAATACACGATATCTTTACGATTCAAAAACACCTCTGATCCAAATTTCTTGTAGAGGTTAATTAAATACTTTAGATTAGTAATATCATAGTTTCCATTTTTTTCTGATATGTGTGAAAGAGATTTGCCTCTTAACACATGGTCTTCACACATCTTTAATCTGTCTTCAAATGTTAATCTCATAATAAAAAGACTCCTTTGTTTAAGATCAGGTATCATTATTATACCTTTTCTCCAACTTTTCGGAGTCATTTCATTCTGAACTGGTGCGGACGATGAGACTTGAACTCACACGGCATTTTAGTCTGCCACATGCCCCTCAAACATGCGTGTCTACCAATTCCACCACGTCCGCACATAAAAGGTGCGAACACCTTTTATAAGTGATTATTCGACAGCGAAAATATAACTATATATATCCTGCTTGCCTTCAATAACTTCAACTTCGATATCGGGGTTTATGCGTTTCGCATAAGCGACGATCGCTTCGAGTTCATCCTCATCGGCTTGAATACCATAGAAAATCGTGATGATTTCCCGTTCGGTGTCCACCATATCATCGAGTAATGCTTTAACCGTTTCCATGCGGTCCGCATTCGAAACCTTAATTTCACCACCGGTAATACCGATGAAATCATCTTTTTTGATCTTGACGCCATTGATCTCGGTATCCCGGACAGAGAACGTCACTTCACCAGAACGCATGTCCTTGACGACATCCATCATCTGTTCGACATTGTCATCGACTTCCTGTGTCGGATCGAATACCATGAGCGATGCATATCCTTGAGCGATACTCTTGGTCTTCAGGACACGAATGGATCGGTCTGAAGCGAGTTCCATCGTCTGTTCTGCCGAAAGAATGATGTTCTTGTTATTCGGGAGAATAATAATGTTTTTGGAATTCGTGGACTCCACGGCTTTAACGAAGTCTTCCGTTGAAGGATTCATGGTTTGCCCACCGTCGATAATGATATCGACACCGAGTTCCTTGAAAGCTTCATGGATGCCTTCTCCGGATGCCACGGCGATGATGCTGTAATTCGCTTGTTTCTTCGGCTTGTTTTCTTCAACGACGTGATCGGGTGTTCCCATGATCGTACTGTGCTGCAAGCGCATGTTTTCGATCTTGATCGTTTGCAAGTCGCCATATTTTTGGGCAAGCGTAAGCGCTACGCCCGGTTGATTGGTATGTACGTGAACCTTAAGGAGATCGTCATCGGTAACGACGACAAGCGAGTCGCCCATTTGACTCAGGGGGTTTTTCATGTTCGCTTCTTTGAATTTTTCCGGTTTATGCAACTTGACGATAAACTCCGTGCAATAACCGTACTTGATATCGACATCGCCCAAGTTGTGAGCGCCCTGATAGTCGTTGTCGACGACAGGTAGTCCGAGGTCGGACTCGTTGATCATTTGACCTTCAAGTGCCATAACCATGCCTTCGATGATCTTGATGAACCCAGCTCCACCACTGTCAACGACACCAGCTTCCTTGAGTACGGGTAATAATTCCGGTGTTTTGATTAGCGTTTCTTTGGCTTGTTCAAGATAGATCTTGAGCACTTTTTCGACACTGTCGATGTTAGGTTGTTCCCGAAGCACTTTTTCCGCTGATTCACGCACAACGGTCAAAATCGTTCCTTCGACAGGGTCCATGACGGCACGATAAGCCATCTGGTAACCTCCGACCAGAGCTTTGATGAACTCCTCGACGGTCGCTGTACCTTCTTCAGTCGTAATCTTCGCGATTTCGCTGTAGACGCCTCGAAAAAACTGGGAGAGAATGACACCTGAGTTTCCGCGTGCTCCCATGAGTAGTCCACGTGATAGAATTTTGGATATGTCAACGATCGATTGCGAATCGAGGTTACTGACTTCTTTGATACCGGCCATCATCGTCATTTGCATGTTCGTTCCGGTATCCCCATCGGGAACCGGGAAGACATTTAAGTGATCGATTTCTTTATGATTGTTTTTAAGGTTTACTGCACCATTGGTTACCATCTTTTTAAATAGAGTGCCACTGACTGTTTTATTCGCCATATTGCTCCTCCTCTATGTTTTAGGTAGTACCGATCCTATATTGAATTGTTTACATACATTTACAACAAATTCCATTTAAGTATAGCACTTTTTGTTTTAAAATGCAACACGGTGGCAATCGTTCTTTTTGCCACATACATTATATCATAACTCGCAATAGAAAAAGCAAAATTCTTGTAATGTAAGCGTTATTTAATATTAGAAAAATGATTTTTTTAATCTTCCATCGTTTTTCGTTGCTTTTTTCACATTTTTATGATACATTGGTAAGGCAGTGAAGGAGTGAGACAAAATGGCTGAATGCTACGTAACAGGCAAGAAAACCCTTTTCGGTAACAGGCGCAGTCACGCGATGAACGCGACACGCCACAAGTGGAAGGCTAACCTTCAAACCGTAAGGATCAGATTGGAAGACGGAACGACGAAAAAAGTCAAAGTTTCGGCTCGCGCCCTCAAAAAGAACAAGTTGGAGCGCGTCTAAAAAAAATAGAAAGGTCATGACCTTTTTATTTTTTTATTTCGCCTGATTCATATGCCGGATTACGAGCACACGCCCGGACATGATGTCAATCGTAGCGGGTGTACGCGATACTTCGTTACTGATTCCAAGCGTATCGAAAAGTTCCATGTCATAGTCTTGCAGCGGAAATTTGAACCCCTTCAACGTTATGCGCGCTCTTGGATAACCAAAGATCGACACGAATCCGTTTCCCTCGATCTGATGTCTTCCGGATTCGAGCATGAACATGCGACTCGTCTCGTCGACCATCACCAGATCGGGAAACCGATTGAAAAGCATGGTGTGAGCGAGAAAGTGTTCGCTTCGCGTTCCGCCAAAACCACCGATGACCAAAACCTCTAGATAACCTTGTGCGTAAGCGTAGGAAACGGCGAAATCCGTATCGGTAACATCCTTTTCAACGGAAAGCCGGTAAACGTCATAACCTTTTAGCAGCGACTCGTCTGACAACGAATCGAAATCGCCAACGACCAAGTCGATGGGGATTTTTTGTTTAAGCGCATGATCAAAAGCTTGGTCGACCACGATGACAAAGTCATCGCCCTTGATTTCGACGACAGCCGAGATTCGATCCGGCGTCGGATACGTGATGATAATCGCTCTCACTTCAGACTCCTGATCGCTTGAGCGCGATCTTTTTGATTGAATATGTAGCTGCCAGCGACGACGATGTCGACGCCGGCTTCTCGGGCAAGGTCGATGTTCGCATCACTGATTCCCCCATCGACTTCGATTAAAAAATCGAGGTTCTTTTCTTCGCGCAGAGCTCGAAGAGCACGGACTTTATCGAGCATATCCGCCATAAAGGACTGACCCCCAAACCCCGGCTCGACCGTCATGACGAGAACGAGGTCGAGATCCTGCAAATAGGGGAGGATCGCCTCGACTTTTGTCTTCGGTTTGATCGACAGTCCCACGCCGATCTTTTTGTTTCTAATCATGTCGATCGTATCTTCAACCTCATGAGCTTCGACATGGATGGTGATGAATCTCGTCTGTTGAAAAGCGAATCGCTCGACCCAATTCGCGGGATGGGTCACCATGAGGTGAACATCGAGCGAAACATCCGTTTCTTTGGCGATCGTTTTGGCGATTGCCGGTCCGAATGATATGTTGGGAACGAAATGTCCGTCCATAATATCCAAGTGGATATAGTCCGCCGTTCTGATCGTATCGAGTTCTTCTTTCAAATGACTGAAATCGGCAGTCAAGACCGATGGCGCTACCTTCATGTGCACATCTCCTTCAATACTTGTCTTTCATATCCTTGATCTCCTGATAGAATGCGAGATAATTGTCATATCTAGACGCTAATATTTCCTTGTTTTCGACAGCCTTTTTGACGGCGCACCCGGGCTCATGCACGTGCAGGCACTTGCCTTTGAACTTGCAGTCTTCCGCATAGGAAACGAAATCGGGATAGGCATCCTTAAGCGTTACGACGTCAAAAATTTTTAAGTCGATTTTCGAGAACCCCGGCGTATCGACGACATATCCGCCTTTGTATTCATAGAGCTCCGTGTGCCTGGTCGTATGTTTACCGCGGCCAAGCGCTTTTGAAATCGCCTGTGTCTGCAAGTCCAGCTTAGGAATCAGTGCGTTGACGAGCGTTGACTTACCGACGCCCGTTTGACCGGCGACGACGATGATCTTGTCCTTGAAAACTCGATCGAGTTGCGCGGTTCCCATCCGTTTTTTACTGTCAACGAAATACGTCTCATACCCGAGTTGTTCCCGGTAATAGGTCAAGTCGCGTTCGAGTGATTCGAGCGCGTTCAAATCGATGAGATCGATCTTCGAAATGACGAGAATCGGTTCGATCCGATTCATGTTCAGGATGACCAGGAAACGATCGAGCAAATGAAAACTGAAGTCGGGGTCGACCGCCGAAAATACGAGCAGAGCGGAGTCAACATTGGCAACATCCGGCCGGTCGAGTTCATTTGTCCGTGGCTTGATCTCGAAGATCAGAACCTGTCCGTCCCGTTCCTCATATGTTACATGATCACCGACTTTGGGGCTGATCGTGATGAAACGGTTCTCCTTTTTCGTTCGCTTCGTCGTTTGTTTGTTGAAGGTGCTCTTATCGGTGATCCGCATATAACGAAGCTTCCCCCGGGCGTGCGCGATCCGCTCCTTCTTGTTCTCATCGATGATGGTGTATTGATTGGATATGATCCGTTTGATAAATGCTTCTTTCAAGAGTACCTCCTACAAGTGCCTGCTTCGAAGCTGCCCGCAGGCAGCGTCGATGTCGTGACCCTGTTCCTTTCGCAGTGTGACTTGGATATGATTTTTCATGAGCGTATCATAGAATGCGAGCATCGTTTCTTTCGATGAGCGTTGATAGGGTGCTCCTTTGACTTCGTTATAGGGAATGAGATTGACGTAGACGTTTAGTCCCCGTAAGCGTGTAACGAGTTCTTGTGCAACCGCTTTAGAGTCGTTGATGCCATCGATCAAAATGTATTCGATCGTCACGCGCCTGTTCGTGACATCGATATAATACCGGATGGCATCGATGAGTTCGGCGATCGGATAGGTTTTGTTGATCTTCATGAGCCCCGTACGAATCGCATCGTTGGGTGCGTGCAGACTAACAGCAAGGTTGACCTGGAGGTCGAAATCGGCGTATTCCCTGATCTTGGGGATGATACCGGATGTGGAAACGGTGATGTGTCGCGCACCGATGGCCAGTCCTTTCTGGTGGTTCAGCGTCTTTAAAAACCGAATGAGGTTTTCATAGTTGTCGAACGGTTCGCCAATTCCCATGACGACGACATAACTGATGCGTTCTGCGAGTATGCGTTCCGTCATGATGACTTGCGCGATCATTTCACCTGCCGTCAGATCCCGCACTTTCTTTAACTGACCCGACGCACAAAATCGACACCCGATGTTGCAGCCGACTTGCGTCGTCACGCATACGCTGTTGCCGTAATGCTGTCGCATGAGCACCGTTTCGATCAAGTGCCCGTCATGTAGCTTGTAAAGAAATTTGACGGTGTCGTCGGAACTCACGTTTTTGAAAACGAGTTCGAGTCCGCCGAGCGTAAACTGTTCGCTCAACAGGTCTCTTAAATCCTTCGGAACATTTTTCATCATGTCGAAAGACGATACTTTTTGTCGATAGAGCCAGTCCCAGACCTGGTCGGCCCGATAGGTCTTATAACGGTTTTGTGCTAGAAACGAAACGAGTTCGTCATAGGACAAATCATAGATTAGCATATCATCACCCTCACCTCATATTATACACGAAATCGGGTTTATCTCCGTCTATAACGAAAAAAACGCACAAAGCATCGCTCTGTGCGCATGATCACAGGATCAGGTGTGTTCGGCTTTGATGCGCTTGTTTCGCAAATAGAGAATGACTCCGAAAACCAAAGCGAGTACGACGATGATCGCGAGGATCGTATTGTGAAAGATCATGCCCAAAACGATCGTCAACAAGGTCAAAACGAGCGACACGGCAAACGCGAGCACCGCGTAGAGTCCTCGGCCGATGCGAGAAAAAAGCGGAATGACGCTGATCAAAACGAATACGGGTTTCCCCACTAAAAGGAGTCCCATGAACATCATCAGAAAGCCGATTAGCCGCATCGTCCAAAGCGCACTCTCATATTCGCCTTGCAAAATATCGATCGCCCCTTCGCGGCTCTCGACACCTTGGAAAAATCGGTGGATCACTTGATCCTTTTCCGTATGAAAAGGAACGAGGACACCTGCTTCATAAGCCCCAAGATAAATGCCACGATCGGCATTCGTGATCACCTTAAAGACGATTTTGACATCACCGATCTCCGGTGTTTCGGGTGTGGACGTCCCCGTACGGTTCGAACGATAGATGACACCGGACTGAACGCTTTCGTTGTCGTTAAGGAACGTTTTATCGATGAGCTCTTCACTTAAATCGAGGTCTTTCGCTTCCGAAAACGTCAACTGTGAGGAAGCGACCGGTGTACCACCGATCGTCATCGTTTCCGCCACGTTCGTTTCCCTTGGCGGCATCTCCTCAATCCATTGATCATAATCGGAAATCGGGTCAGGCCTTTCCAATGAATCCCCGCGGAACGTACTTTGTTTCTGGGGATCTTCCAACCATTTCTTATGGTAGGAATACGTCGTAACTTCGGTCTCACTGCCACCAAAATTCTCGCGTGTTTCCCTTTTCTCCTCTTCCTCGTAGCCGTAGAAATAGACCTGGCGCTCAAGATAAATGAAACTCTGGTCGTTGAGATAGTCGTCGGTTGCGTAGGTTTCCGCGTCCATCATGTCGATCACGAAAATGAGTTCATTCGCACCCGGGAGAGACTGCGAATCGAAAACATCCGACTCACGCGCGTATTCCGCCAAGTTCTCGCGACCTTCGTTGATGAAGAGCACAAGAAATGAGCCTAAAAACAAAAGAATACCGACTAATGCTCCGACAAACGAGTTGATGATCCGTTGGAAATAGCCCGTTCGTTTAACTGCCATATGGGATTGCCTCCTTGTTTGATTAATGATATTATATCACGCCAAAGACAAAGAAAAAACCTGAAAAATCAGGTTTTTTAACTTCGAACGGTCGCCGAAACTTCGTAAGCGAGGCGCTTGGTGATCCGTTTCATGAGCTTATCGACATCATCGCTTTCCATCGTCTTCGTTTCATCACTGAAAACGAGTCTAAACGCGAGTGACTTCTTATCGTCATCGATGCCCTTGCCTTGATAGACATCAAAGATTTCGACGGTTTTCAAAGCCGGTTTTCCCGTCTGTTCGATTAGGTCGAGAATCATGTTCGCTTCGATGTCTCGGTCGATCACGATCGCGAGATCGCGGCTGACCATCGGATAACGGGATACCATACGATAGTTGATCGTCTTTTTCCATTCCAATAGCGTGTCGAGCTCGATCGTGAACACGACGGTCGTTGGTAGGTCGAGCTCTTTTTCGAGGCGAGGATGAAGTCGAGCAATGACGCCGAGTTCGCTTCCCTGATGTCGGATTTTTGCTTGCTGATAGGGATGAAAGGAAGGATGGTCGGTCGCTTCATACGAAAAATCAATGCCAAGCGGAGAAAAAATACGTTCAACCAGGCCTTTAAGAAGATGGAAATCAGCGACAAGCGCCGTGTTCTTCCAAGTATGCTTGTGTAGTTTACCGGAAAGTGCGATGCCGAGATGGTTTTTCTCGTAACCCTTCGCGAAACAATGTCCGATTTCAAAGAGATGGACGTCATCGATCTTTCTAGAGCGGTTGTATCGAATTGTCTCGACAAGACCGTGAATCAAACTCTGACGGAGCGTTTTCTTGTCCTCGCTCATCGGTTTGAGGACCGAGACCGGTTTACCGATGTTTTGGAATAGGTGAACATCGCTCTCCTTGATCAGACTATAGGTCATGATCTCGTTCAATCCGAGATCGGCTAGAGCGTGTCTCAGACCACGCAAACGTTTCTGTGCAAAGCTCAGTTTGCCTTGCTGGATACCACTCGCCGAGCGATTGGGGATGGCATCGAGACCGTAGATGCGCGCGATTTCTTCGAGTACGTCCGCAGGAATTTGGATATCGTTGCGGTAGCTCGGCGCTTGAACGATCCACTTATCCTTGGTCGTCTTAACGTCGTAGTTGTAACGCTTGAGATACGTCAATACGTCGGTATCCTTCAACTCGAGTCCGAGTGCGTCATTAAAATAGTTGCGCGGAATCTCGATCGTTGGATTTTCATTTTCAAAACGAATCGCTTTGGCAATGCCCTGATCGACTGTCGCGTCAGCGAGATCGATCAAAAGTTTCGTTGCGCGTTCCAATCCGTAGAAGACGCGTTTATCGTCGATGCCGCGTTCGAAACGTAGCGACGAATCGCTCTTGAGATCGAGCCGTTTCGTTGTCCTTTGGATCCGTTTGGGATCGAAATAGGCCGCTTCGAGAATGACGGAAGTCGTATGCTCGTCGATCATCGTGTTGGCGAGTCCCATGACACCGCCAATGGCAATCGGTTCCAGACCATTGGTAATAACGACATCACCCGCTTCGAGTTGTCGCCTTTGGTCGTCGAGCGTAACGACGCTTTCGCCCGCTTCTGCATCGCGCACGACGATCGTATCCGTCTTGACTTTGTGGGCGTCGAACATGTGCAAAGGCGTACCGTATTCGATCAGGACATAGTTACTGATGTCGACGACATTGTTGATCGGCTGAATACCGACGGAAAGCAACGCGCTCTTCAGCCACCAGGGCGATTCCTTGATCTGAATGTCTTTGAATGTACGCCCGTAGTAACGTCCACACCCATCGGTTTCGATCGAGATCTTCAAAGAATTCTTTGATTCGCTCTCGCTGATTTCCGGTTCTTCGAGTTCGATCTTCTGGTTGGTCATAGCGGCGAGATCATACGCGAATCCGAGCACCGACAAAAGATCCGATCGGTTCGGCGTCAGACCGAGTTCCATGATCCATCCGGACAATCCCAAAGTAGGAAGGGCGGGTTTTCCGATCTTCTGCGGTTCTTCGAAGTAAAAGATACCGTCGCGATAAACTTCGGGAACATAACGTTCATCGATGCCGAGTTCGTTTAACGAACAGATCATGCCATGCGATGTTTCGCCCCGGATTTTTGCTGCTTTGATCGCGAAATTACCGGGTAGAACCGTGCCGACCTGAGCGACGATCACGTATTGGTCCTTGCGGACATTTGGTGCTCCACAGACGATCTGCTCGACGCGATCACCGAGATCGACGGTCGTAAGCGACAAGTTATCCGCGTTCGGGTGCTTTTCACACGTAAGAACACGGCCGACGACGAGATCGGTCGCCGTGTTGATCGGTTTGAACGATTCGACTTCGACGATCTTCTGATTCGTCATTTCATGAATGTTTTTCGGTACGTCGAGCCATTTGGCGAGCATGTTCGAATTGATTTTCATTACCGATTCACCCCCTTGAATTGTTCGAGAAACCGCAAGTCATTCGTGTAGAAGTGCCGAATATCGTCGATGCCATATTTAAGTATGGCAATCCGTTCGACGCCGACACCGAAGGCGAAGCCTTGATACGCGTTCGGATCATATCCGCCCATCCTGAGAACCTCAGGATGAACTTGACCGGCACCGAGGATCTCGATGTAGCCGATTTCACCGTTCGCCCTGACGTAAGAAACGTCGACCTCGACGCTCGGCTCCGTAAAAGGAAAGTAGGACGGTCGTAGCCGAATCTCTCTTTCCGGTCCGAACAGGTGTCTGACCATCTTCAAAAGCGTATCCTTCAAATGCCCAAACGTAATATCCCGATCGATGACGAGTCCTTCGATCTGCGTGAACTGATGACTGTGCGTGGGATCGTCATCATCACGACGATAGACCCGACCGGGACAAATAATGCTCAAGGGTTTCCCCTTTTTCGCGAGCATGGTACGTGCTTGAACGGGCGACGTGTGCGTCCGCAACAACGTCGTCGAATCCGTGTAGAAAGAATCCTGCATGTCTCTGGCCGGATGGTCTTTCGCGAGATTCATCATTTCGAAATTGTAGTAGTCGTTTTCGAGTTCAGGTCCATCAGCGATCTCATACCCGAGCCCGATAAAGAGATCTTCGAGATCCTCGATGACCTGGTTCAACGGGTGAATCGTCCCCTGTCTAAACGTATATCCCGGAAGCGTCACGTCGATCTTTTCTTTTTCTAGACTCGCGAGCAAAGCGTCCTCTTCGAGTTCACGCTTTTTATCGTGCAGTGCTCTTTCAATCGCCTGTTTTACGTCATTGACGGCACTACCGAAAGCCGGTCTTTCTTCCTTGGGAAGATCACGAAGTTTTCCCATGAGCATGCTGACTTCGCCTTTCTTGCTTAGATAGCGAATGCGGAGTTCTTCGAGTTCGCTTAAGTCCTTGATCGCACCGAGTTCTTCCTCGATCTTTTTTGTCAGTCGTCTTAGTTCCTCTGTCAATTCAATCCTCTCCTTCTCGTATATAAAAATATCGTCCTTAGCAAAATCTAAGGACGACTGTAATCGCGGTACCACCTTAGTTCCGGCATGAAGCCGGCCCTCTAAATACCTTTAACGCAGGCTTACGGGTGTGATTGGCACCTCTCCAAGTTGAATTCACACGGACGGTTTTGACGTAACTCCCACCTTTGTTACGCTCTCTTTGGCAAAACGCTGTCCGGCTACTCGTTCTTTTCTTCGATTTATCTTCGATTTGCGGATAAGATGATGATGAGTCTTAAGATCTCGATATAGATCCAGATGATCGTAACCATGAGTCCAACGGCAACCATCCATTCATAGCGCTTGTCCGCGCCACCTTCAACGATACTTTCGGCTCGATCGAAGTCAAGCGTCAACATGAGTGCTCCGAAAACGATTAGGAAGAGACTCAAACCGACAGCGAAAGCTGGGTTCGACATATAAAAGTCATTGAAGAAACTGACACCGAACACGTTGAGCAACATGTTGAAGACGAAGAACACGAGGATACCGAGAAGTGATGCGTACATGATCGTTCGAAACCGATTCGTGACCCGAATCGTCCGGCTCGAATAGAGGAAGAGCATGACGAGAAAGATCGAACCCGTTCCGATGATCGCGGTAACCGCGGCACCGGGAGCGAACGCTTCGGCCAAAACGGTGATGAAGCCCAGAATGACCCCTTCGGCGAGCGCATATACGAACGAAAATGGCATCGCGAGTCTTGGACTCCTTGAAGCGACGATTACGGCGATCAACGCGATGATCATCGCGCCGAACAGCAGCGGCACGAGAGCTTCCGTGCCGATCGATGTCACGGCATA
Source organism: uncultured Acholeplasmataceae bacterium (assembly GCA_964444805.1). Lineage (GTDB taxonomy): Bacteria > Bacillota_I > Bacilli_A > Acholeplasmatales > Acholeplasmataceae > RECG01. The sequence continues at coordinate 13,301 of CAYUIK010000087.1, forward strand.
AAATCCACTTAAAATAGCAGCAGCAAACAACAAGAATGTCTTGGCGACAATACCACCGTAGGTAGCTTGTTCAGCAACGGTGTAGGACTGATCTCTTTCGATCGTCTTGAATACGGGATTTGAGCTACGCATGTTTTACCACTCCTTTTACTAAAATTATTATACTCATTTCCTGCCTAAAGTGCAAATAAACCGTCGTCAATCACATTATTTTCCGATTTTAAATCACCGAATGCCCCATAATCCATCAGTTTATCAAAGAGCGTCTTGTTAAGACGTGTTCGCCTCTTGATGTCGGCAACCGAATCGAAGGGTCGTTCAAGCCGATTGTTGCATACGTCCTCGGCGACTGCGGCCCCAAGGCCATCGATCGTCGAAAACGGCATGCGCAACCCGCCCTCTTCCATCCGGAATGTTGTTGCAAGCGATGTATGAATATCGACGGGTAAAAACGTGAATCCCCGTAAAACCATCTCATGGGCGACGCTCAGCGTAACGAGTAGGTTTTCATCCTTTGCGGTTCGACCGTAACCCTGACTGAGTTCGATGATCCGCTTGCGGATGGCGCTTTTACCGGCAACCATCGTGTCGTACTCGAAGTGCGAGGCGCGCTTCGAGAAAAACGCACTGTAGAAAAGCAAAGGCTTATAGACTTTGAACCAGGCGATCCGCATCGCCATAATGACATAGGCGGTCGCATGCGCTTTCGGAAACATGTATTTGATCTGTCCGGCCGACCAGATATACCATTCGGGGACACCGTTTTGACGCATTTCCTGTTCGTACTCCAGCCACTTGACGGGATCCTTGCTGGGCTTGCCCTTTCGGACGAACTCCATGATCTCGAAGGCTCGATCGGGTTCGAGTCCAAACTCGGCGAGTTGAACCATAATGTCGTCCCGACAAGCGATGATGTCGTTAAAATCGATCGTTCCATATTGCGTCGTATTATCGATCAGCGCTTGCGCGTTTTTTAGCCAGACATCGGTTCCGTGCGACAATCCGGAAATCTTGACGAGTCCGGCAAACGTATTCGGTCGAATCGCGGTAAGCATCTGTCTGGTAAAAGGCGTGCCAAACTCGGGGATACCGAAGGATGCAATCTCTTTTTTTGCGTCATCATCATCGACGTTGAAGGCGTCAACTCGGGAAAAAATCCGGTAAACGCGTGGATCATCGACCGGAATATCCTGAGCTCGATCGAAGGGAAAATCATCCGGATTGAGGTTGACGTAATCCATTAAATACTTCAGCATCGTCGGATCATCGTGACCAAGAATGTCGAGTTTAAGAAGATTCGATTCGAACGAGTGATAGTCGAAGTGCGTCGTCTTCCATTCCGAGTTGGTATCGTTAGCCGGATATTGTATCGGCGTCACGTCAAAGATCGACTGCGATTTAGGCACGACAACGATGCCTCCGGGATGCTGCCCGGTCGAACGACGGACACCTTGTATCTTTTTGGCAAGCCGTTCGATCTGAGCTTTTCGGAACGTGAGATTTTTGTCTTCAAGATAGCCTTTGACGTAACCGAAAGCGTTTCGCTCGGCGACCGTTTGAATCGTACCAGCCCGAAACGTATGATCTTCACCGAGTAGCTCACGCACGTAAGCGTGTGCCTTGGCCTGGTATTCCCCCGAAAAGTTCAGGTCGATATCGGGAACTTTGTCGCCCTTGAATCCGAGAAACGTTTCAAAGGGGATATTGTGTCCGTCCTTGGCGAGTTTCGCTCCGCAAATCGGACAATCCGCCTCTTTCAGGTCATAGCCCGATTGAGCGGCTTTCAGTTCCTGGAAGAACGCTTTTTGTTCGGGTGTGACACCATATCTATGGATCTCTTCTTCCGTGAAATAAAACGCGGTGAAATCCCCGTTCGGACAACGATAGTGCGGACGCAAGGGGTTGACTTCGGTTATATCGAGAAGCGTCGCCACGAGAGAGGACCCGACGGATCCGCGCGAGCCGACGAGATAGCCGTCTTCGAGCGATTTCTTGACTAAAAGATGCGACATGTAGTAGATCGGTGCGAAGCGATTGTCGATAATATTCGACAACTCGCGTGACACGCGTTCCGTGATGTAGGGATGGGGTTCGTTGCCGTAGAGATATTGCAGCTTGTCATAGACGAGTCGTCGGACTTCATCGGTAATGCTTTCGATCCCGAGGGTATCCTTGAACGCATCATCAGGAAGTGAATAGAGATCATCGGGAAACGCTTTGATCGCGTCGATCTTTCGGTTGAGCACATGCGTGTTTTCAATGGTGATCTCAGCGGCGAGATCATCCCCGAGGAACCGCATGCGTTCGAGCATTTCTTCGGTCGAAAGAAAATACTGATCGGGCATCCGGTCATAAGGGAACAAATCATGGATGCCACCACCGACCAACGGCGTCCGAATATAGATTTCCCGATAGAGAACATCCTTTTGGTCGAGGTAATGCACGTCACCGGTAGCGATTACGATTTTACCCGCCTCTTTGGCATAACGTACGATTTTCGTTATGACCGCTTCAATGATCTCATCGGCATATTCTCCAAGGTCTGCCTTGAGATGACGATACGCTTCGGGGGGCTGTACTTCGATGTAATCGTAGAACGCGATCGCTTCCTTCAGTGTCTCATCATCGCCGTTTAACGCCGCTTCGAAGACGTTACCGTGTGAACAGCCGCTTCCGACAAGAAGACCTTCCCGGTACGTCTTTAGAACACTCGATAGTGTTCTCGGTCCACTATGAAAGTGATCCGTTAAAGCGTCGCTAATGAGCCGAAAGAGATTTTTGTATCCCTTTTGATTTTGCACAAGAACATTGATATGGTACGGTTTTTCATGTTTCCAGGCTTCACGGAGATCGATGGACCGATCGATCTCAGAATACGTCCTGATCTTTCGCTTCGTCAGGTCCGAAAGCATGGTAAGCAGGATTTGCGCCGTCGCTTCGGCATCGGCGTCCGCCCTGTGGTGCTGTTCGAGGTTAACTTTGAAATGCTTCGCGACTGCCTTCAGATTGAAACGTTTGAGCGACTCATGATAAAAATAGCGCGCCATGTTCAACGTGTCGATGACGTAGTCAGAATTGAAATCAAGACCGAGCACGCGCGCGTTCTCTTTGATATGTCCGACATCAAATGATGCGTTGTGTGCGACGAGGATGCTGTCCTTTGCAAAGTCTAGAAAGGATATCATCGCCTGATCGATCGTCGGTGCATCTCGAACCATCTCATCGGTGATCGACGTGAATTTCGTCGTGGCGTCCGTCAAAGGCTCGTCGGGATTGACGAATGTCTGAAAGCGTTCGACGATCGTATTCGACACGACTTTCACGGCACCGATCTCGATGATCTTGTCACGCGTAATGGAAAGGCCGGTCGTTTCGATGTCGAATACGACAAACGTCGCATCCTTAAGATTTCGATCTTCTTTTACGGGCGTCGTCATCCGAAAACGCGCCTCATCGACAAAGTCGAGTTCAACGCCATAGATCGGTTTGATCTTTTTCTTGTAACAGACCTTGGCGATCTCGGGATATGCGTGAAGGTTGTTGTGGTCGGTGAAGGCGATCGCTTCATGACCCCATTTCGTAGCACGATCGACGTACTCTTCGACATCCGTCACGGCGTCCATGCTCGACATTTTGGTGTGAACATGGAATTCGATCCGTTTCTTCTTGGCGTGATCCGTTCGTTCGGTTTTCGGTGTGGCATTCAAGTATGTGATGCAATTCGATTGTTTGAGCATCAGGACAACCGTTTTTTGAAACGTATCGAATTCAGCGATACCGATGACCGATACGCGATCGCCTTCTTTCAAAGCACGCGCGAACTCTTTATCCTCGTCTGTGTTCAAAAAACGTTTGGCATAAATCGCATCATCCTCGTCGGCAATGACGAGTGTAAGAAGTTCCGATCGTTTCAAGCGTCGCACCTCGACGCGATCGATGACTCCTTCAACGACGAACTTGGTATCGCCCTTTTCATTCTTGTATTGATCGAGCCGGTACTGATCGATCGGTATTTCCCGAATCGCTACGGCGTCCGGGTTTCGTTTCCGGGAAAAAACGCGCTTCTTGGTTTCTACGCTTTCCTGCTTTTTGATGACTTTCTTCTTTTCTTTGAGCAGCGTATTCTGTTCATCGATCGAGGATTCGATCAACTGACTGACCGGGACGAGATCTTCAGCGACTTGCAACTCGAAGCCGATGGAAAATCCGAGCTGTTGAAAAAAGGTTTTCAACGTAGCGAAATATTCCTTCACATACGTGCTGTCGGGATCGACGATCAACGTATAGGTGTTTCGATCAAAGGAAGCCTTGAAATTTTTCAAAACGAGAAAACTCGCCTTATCTTTTGCGAGTTCGAGTACGACAAAATCAAAGTAGACCTTGGCATAGGGACCGATATCGGCGTGTTTCTGATAGTGGATGACAACGTCGATTCCCCGGAGTACCGACGGTTTGAAAAAATAGCTTTTCATCGTCTGGATAAAGGCAAACAACGCCTCTGGTGCGATGACTTCTTCGAGTAAGATATCGAATGTCCACAACTTTTTAGCGGGATCGATCGTGACATGATTGAGTTTTGCCTGTTTTAAGATCGGTGAGGCGAAATCGGATTGTCGCAAAAAGACATCGAATTTGTTTTCTTTCACTTGACCGCTCCTTTCGGAATCACATGAATCGAGCGATAAGCCCAGACATGATAGATGTATGTAACAAGAATGCTGATGAATCCGATTACTGCAAGATCAAAGAGCACGAGGATGAGCTCAACGACGACATAGACAGTCGTTAGGTAAACCGACAGTTTGAAACGATGCTTGAACGGAAGTTCGATGCGATAGATGAAGAGCATCATGACGAGCGTCATGAAAAGCGTCATGAGCACGTAATCGATCAAGCCGATGATGTAGGTATAGTTGAGATCGACGAACAAGAGAAGGCTGACATCGTCTAGAAAAGATTTGATCGACAGCGTTAAACGACTGATTTCGGCATCCGTCGGATCGGCGAAGTCGAAGTCGATCAGCCCGAGATGCTCATAACTTGCCCTCTCGATGACGATTTGATTGGCCATGAGCACGAGGTGCTCTTCTTCAAACACGACGGCCAGCGATGAAAACGACTGTTCCTGCTCACCGACATAGATCGTGTAATAGGCAAAATCCGCTCGCGCGGGTTCCGGGTCGATTAGTCGGCTTGAATCGATTTTGGTATCGATTCCGATGATGTCCTTTGTAACGGCTGTTTTCATGGACTGATAGCGTTCCGGATCCATTCCGGGACGGATCAGCGCTGTAAGAATCAGTGGTAACAACAAGAGAAGCGGCATCAAAAAAAGATGACGAACGACCTTTCCCCAGGAATCCTTGATAAAAAAAACGGCGAGTGGTGGCTTCGTCAAACTGGTTCGAATACGCTCTAACATATCGTCATCTCCTTACCACTTATTATAACACATTCGGGACTAATATGATAAAATGAAAGTGATGAAAAAAGATCATGTCATGACCGCAGAAAAACACTATCAGACACTTTCCAACTACTACCGTCACGTCTATCAGCGGAAGGTTTTCAAGGTCCCTTTGAACGGTAATTTTTCGTGTCCGAACATCGATGGAACCGTTGGCTACGGCGGATGTGCTTTCTGCTCGTCCGCACGAGGTGGTGAATTCGGCGGCAATCCCCTTGAACCCTTGGAGGTCCAATTCGAAAAGGGGGTTCGCATGATGCAGCAAAAATGGAAAGACGCCGATTATATCGTCTACTTCCAGGCCAACACGAATACGCACGCTCCTCTCTCTCGTCTCAAGGAACTCTTTGAAAAGGCGATCCGCTTGGATCCAAAGATCGTCATGATCAGCATCGCGACGAGACCGGATGCCTTAAACGATGCGATCATCCGCTATTTGTCCGACCTCAACCAACAGATGCCCGTCCAAGTCGAACTTGGTTTGCAGACCATGCACGAGAAGACCGCGAAATCGATCAACCGCTGTCATGACTTGGCAACCTTCGATCGAGCTTGCCGGAAACTCGCGGAAGCCGGAATCGAAGTGGTGGCCCACATCATCAACGGCTTACCCGGTGAGACAAAAGCGATGATGCTCGAAACGGTCAAACACCTCAATACGCTCCCGATCGACGGGATCAAGATCCACATGCTTCACATCGTCGAAAACTCGAAAATGGGCGAGGACTATAAAAAGAAACCCTGGCCACTTTTGACGCTCGACGCATATGTCGACATCGTTGTTGACCAGATTCTCTTGCTTAGAAAGGATATCATCATACATCGCTTGACCGGAGACGCCGACCAAGGCGCTTTGATTGCACCCCAATGGATTATCAAAAAATTCGTCGTCATCAATCGCATCGACCAGACCTTGCGGAAACGCGGTCTCTACCAGGGTGATTACGATGAAACCTAGACATATGACCACCCTTTCGCATGTGCTTCTTTCCGACATGATCACGAAAAAAGACGTCGTCGTGGACGCCACGATGGGCAATGGACAGGATACGCTCTTTTTAGCGCGTATCGCTTCCTATGTTTACGCCTTCGATATCCAGAATGAAGCGCTACAGAAGACGCGCGCTCTTCTCGAAAAACATGACATCGAAAACGTCGAACTGATCCAAGACAGTCACGTCCGGATTCCGGACTACGTCAAGACCTTCACGGGCGTTGTCTTTAATCTCGGCTATCTGCCCGGTGGCAACAAAAGCGTCACGACTCAAGCGGATACGACCCTGCGCGCGATCGATCGTCTCTTGCCCATCATCGAAACGGGTTTCCTGCTCATCGTCTGCTATCCCGGTCACGCGGAAGGCAAACAGGAAAGCGAAGCGATCAGCAACCGCCTCTCTACACTCGATCCCAAAATCTATCAGGTCACGACGATCCACCATCCTTACCAACCCCATGATCCACCCTTGATCCATCTTATTATCGGCCAAAAAAAGGACGGAACATGAAACTCATGTTCCGTCCGAATCATCCATGATGGGGGACCTATGGACGATTACCTGGGTTATCCTCGCCATCTTCATCATCTTCGTCGTCGCGATTCTGGAAACGGTCAATTCGATCCTGAATGGCCTGTCTCCGTTCTTCCGCACGATCAAGATACTCTTCAACGCGTTCCTGGTGTTCTTCCTTGATGCGATTTCGTTGTTGCATCATTTCCATGAAGAGCACTTCACTCATGTCATGATACTCATCCCTGAGTTCATCGAGTTCGTCTTTGAGTTCTTCTTTAAGTGTCTCGAGTTGAGCGAGGAGCTCATCGATGTTTTCACCTTCGAGCGCTTCTTCGATTTGCAATTCGAGCGCTTCGATCTGTTCTTGATAGGATGCGATCAGTGCGTCTCGTTCATTTAGAAAATCATCTTTGATCGATTCGGCAACTTCTCTGTGTTCTTGCTTTTTCTCTTGTAGCAAGTCCATCAATTCTTCTTGTTCCATACCAATGACATCTTCTAAGGTCAGTTCGTCGCTCATTTCAACGACTTTTTGCGCCAGACGCAAGAACCCCGGATTGACGCCGTAACTTTCCGCTTCAGCGATAAAGTCTGGCATGTAACCCTTGTCAACGGCACGACCGATCATGGCACGCGCATTGAACGACGCATTAACATGTTCCTTGATGCGGTTTTGAACAGCTTCGCGAATTTCGGCCTTTTTCGCTTGAACATCAACAGCTACGACGATTTCTTCGTCTTCGGTGTCGATAAATCCAAGTGCAATCGCTTCAGCGATGATCAGATCAACCGCTTCATCGACAGGCAATCCCACGAGTTCGAGATCGAGCAAGAGCAATTCGCCATCCTCATTAAGCGGATTGGCGTAAATGACGATATCAGACGGCGAAACGATCAATTCGACGCTCGGATTGATGTCTAGCGTCACATACGTATCCTCATTGGATAGAAGCTCCGTATCCTCACCACTACAACCGGCAATCAGAAAGACTGCGAACAACACAACTGCAAAGCTCATGAACCATTTCATTTTTTTCATTGTTTATTCCTCCTTTGTTCACTCTCTATACGGGATTCGTCCCGTTTTTATTGGTGTTTTCCTAAATTTTACCCTTTAATCGCGCTTTTTCGTAGTGATAGACATCTTCTCCTTGGGGCTTGACTCGATAATCATAGGTCCAAGAACCCGTTTCCATCGACTCCTTCAAACGGATATCGATGCGTCCTGTTTCCTTCCGATCGTCGACGATCATGGCGTATTTAACCGCGAGCACGGGTTTCTCATCGTTATTCTCACGGTCGAGTGAGAAGCGATACGTGCCTCGGTGTGTCCCACTTAGAAACTGGAGAAAGACGTGTGACCGTTCGTTTTTTTCAATGGTAATATCGAACTGTTCGGTAGAAACATCACCTTCGAACACGTCAATCGTGTAACGGCGCTCTTCCTTTGTATCGATCAACGTCGATTCGATCGCATACCCGTCAGCCAAAACAATACGGTATAAAAAGGATTGTGTCGACGCATCCATTTGCGTTCGTGCCGAAACGAAATATGCCCCATTCGGCGTGGCTAAAAGACCTTCGACTGCGATCGTGGATTCGTCTTGCTGCAATAGATCGTAATAGAGGTGGTAGTCCATTTGCTCGTCAAGAAAGTTTAAACTCGAAAAGCGCATGTGCTTCTGATAGGATACGGCGGATCCGGCATCCGTCACTTCAAACGTCGGGTCACTCGCGAAAAGGTGTTCCATCAGGTGAAAATAATTCCCGAGTCCGTCGAGCTCGTCATCGATCAGATTCGAATCCGTTGTCTCTTCCGCACTTTGCAGTAATATCCGATCGGTGAACACGTCGTTCGCCAAGCTTGCCGACATGACCGAAGAAAGCGCAATCGTTTCCTCGTCAAGCGTCAACGTATCCGGTCTGGTTGTCGTTTGCAGTAGGACGAACGTAAGAACGAGCACCATGACAGCAAAACTCGTCTTGAGCATCGGACGCCACCACGCTCGACTAAGAACAGGTTTTGCCGTCGTTGTTTTCGGCAAGCGAGCGACTCGATCGATGATGCTTTCTGCAAGATCGGGAACATCGACGTCGTCCGCTTTCTTTTTTAACCATGCGATGATATCCTTGTTTTTCATTTGAAGTCGTCACCTACCTTTTCTCTTAATGTCCGAATCCCCTTCTGATAGAGCCACAGCACCGTTCCGAGCGGCTTGTTCGTGATCCGCGCGATATCCTTGAACTTCAGGTCGTTAATGATGCGTTGCGTGATGACCTCACGCTCGGCTTCGTCTAGCAGATTTAAAATCTCTAGGACTTCGGGGTCGTCATGCTCTTCCTCACTCGCAACTAAGAGAACGAGCTCGTCGGAAAGAACTTCATGTTTTCGTTTGTGATACAGATTGATGGAAAGATTTCGTGCAATCGTCAGAAGATAGGCCTTGATATTTTTGTCGGGATCGACCAGATCAATTTTTTGCAAAAACATCATATAGGCTTCCTGCATGATATCCTCGGTCAAATTGGGATCACCGAGAATATTGAGGATGGTAAAATAGACGCTCTTTTTCGTTTGCGCATAAAAAGCATCAAAAGACCGGTAATCCTTTTTCTTGAATTGCAAAATGATGTCTTTAAAATCGTCCATAGATACCCCTATCCACTTATAATACCGGCAACCGTGTCATTTTATTGGTTCGATTTAAAGAAAAGAGGCGCCAAGTGTTCGCTTGGCGCCAGGAATCATCCTTTAACAACGATATTGATGAGCTTGTCCTTGATGACGATGACTTTGACAACCGTCTTGCCCTCCAGATGACGTTTCACGTTCTCATTGGCCCGTGCGATCGTCTCAAGCTCGTTTCGGTCAAGCCCGGTCTTGACCTGGAACTTACCCCGGACTTTTCCATTGATCTGCACGACCATCTCGACCTCGTCACTGAAGAGATATCTTTCTTCATAGGTCGGCCATTCGGAGTAGAGCAGTTCTTCGTTTTGATTCAAGTACCGTTGATTGAGTTCTTCCGTGATATGCGGACAGACGGGATTGAGCATTTTCAAAAAGTCACGCGCTTGTTTTTTGCCGATACGTTTCTGCTTATAAACGTCATTGACGAAAATCATCATTTGGCTGATCGCCGTATTGAACGCCAATTTCTCGAAATCCTCCGTGACTTTCTTGATCGTTTGATGGTAGGTCGTCATGAGCGCTTCGACATCCTTGTTCTCAATGGGAAATTCGAACATGCGCCAGACACGATCCAAAAATTTCTTTGACCCGTTGAGACTGTCGGTCGACCACGGTTTTTCGCTCTCGAGTGGACCCATGAACATTTCATAGAGTCTTAAAGCATCCGCTCCATGGGATTTGAAGACGTCATCGGGATTTACGACGTTACCACGCGATTTGCTCATCTTACTGTGGTCAGAACCAAGAATCATGCCCTGATTGAACAGTTTGGTAAACGGTTCTTCAACGGAAAGGAGTCCGATGTCATAGAGAAATTTCGTCCAGAACCGAGCATAAAGCAAGTGCCCTACCGCGTGTTCCGTCCCACCGATATAGAGATCGACGGGTAGCCAGGCATCGAGTTCCTTTTTCGCATCCGGACTGTCAAGCGGGATGAGTTCGAGCTTGTTCTTAAGAATATAGGCGATGAAATACCAGGAACTGCCGGCAAGCTGCGGCATCGTATTCGTCTCCCGACGCCCCTTGATCCCCTTGTAGTCGACATGGAGCCAATCGTGAGCATTGGCGAGCGGGCTCTCGCCCGTTCCGCTCGGACGCATGTTCTTGAGCTTGGGAAGTTCGAGGGGAAGATCGTCATCGTCGAGCGTATGAATGCCTCCCTGTTCATCGAAAATAATCGGAAAGGGTTCGCCCCAATACCGCTGTCGGGAAAACACCCAGTCCCTGATCTTGTATGTATTATGACGATATCCGAGTCTGGTCTTTTCCAAGTAATCATTGATCTTTCTCTTCGCTTCCTCGTTCATGAGACCGTCGATAATCCCGCTGTTATAGTGGATGCCGTCGCCGACAAAAGCTTTTTCGCCTTCGCCCTTGACGACTTCGATGATATCGAGTCCGTGTTTCTGGGCGAACTCGAAATCCCGCTCATCATGAGCGGGAACAGCCATGACCGCACCTGTCCCGTAATGAGGGAGGACATAATCCGCGATCCATATCGGAACTTTCTTGTGATTCAAGGGATTGATCGCATAAGCACCGGTAAACACGCCGGTCTTCTCTTTGTCGACCGTGCGATCCATATCGGATTTTTGTTTCGTTGTTTCGATATACGACTTGACCTCGTCAAGCTCGTCTTCCGAGGTGATATCGAGCACGCTTGGATGCTCAGGAGCGAGCACGCAATAGGTTGCCCCATAGATCGTATCCGGCCGTGTCGTAAAGACTTCGAACGATTCATTCGACCCATCGACCGCGAACGTCATCATCGTGCCGACGCTCTTACCGATCCAGTTTCTTTGCATCTCTTTGAGGTGCTCGGGCCAGTCGAGTTTTTCCAGGTCGTCCAAAAGACGATCGGCATAGGCTGTGATGCGGAGCACCCATTGACGCATCGCTTTTTTGACGACGGGATAATGACCTCTTTCGGACACCATCTTGCCATCAACGAGTTCGATCTCGTCATTGGCGAGTACCGTACCGAGTCCTTCACACCAGTTGACTTCGATATCCTTGAGCACGGCCAGCTTATGCTCATAGAGTTTCTTGAAAATCCATTGGGTCCACTTGAAATAACCGGGATCCGCGGTTGCGACCTCACGATCCCAATCGATGCCTTTACCCGATTCGATGATCTGACGCTTGAAATTTTCAATGTTTTGATAGGTGAAACTGCGGGGATCTTTTCCCGTTGAAAGCGCGTATTGTTCGGCTGGCAAACCAAAAGCGTCCCACCCCATCGGATGAAGGACATTGAAGCCTTGCATGCGCTTGAATCGACTGACGATGTCGGTCGCCGTATAACCTTCGATATGACCGACATGAAGACCGTGCGCACTCGGATAGGGAAACATATCGAGCACGTAATACTTCTCCTTGAGTCGCCCTTTTTGTGTCTTGAAGAGTTTATTTTCGTACCAGTGCGTCTGCCATTTCTTTTCAATGGTCGTGTAGTCGTAGTATTCCATTGCCATCCCTCACTTTTCAATCCCTTTAATTATAGACGATAAGTCGGATAATATCAAGGGAGAATCCGTGGGAAGGACAAACATCTTCCAAATAAAAAGAAGAGACGCGCTCTTCTTTTCGGATAAGCTCTTTTACTTGTGTTGTTCGACGTACTTGCAAAGGTCGCCGACCGTTTTAACGCTTTGTGCTTCTTCGTCGCTGACTTCGATGTCAAAGGCTGTTTCGATTTCCATGATGAGTTCGACGGCGTCGATCGAATCGGCACCCAGATCTTCCGCGAGACGCGCATCTTTCGTAACTTTGTCTTCGGCCACGCTAAGTTGCTTGACGATCAAATCTTTGATTGTTTCGAATACCATGTCTCTCTTCCTCCTTTTTGTAACGAGATTAGTATACGTGATAATTCATCGTTTGTCAATCGAATCGTAACGCGCTCGCTCGCGAAGCTGTAAGGGGTCGCGGCCATAGAGTTCCGTAAACCGCCTAATTTTGTTTTTGAGCGCATCCGTGAAATCTGCGGCGATCACGCGCCAACGCCAGTTGTTTCCAAGTGTCGAAGGATGGTTCATCCGCCCTTCCTCACCGAGGTTTAAGTAATCCTGCATCGGGATGATCGCCGTATCGGAAACGCTCAACAGTGTCGCCTTGATCAGGCTATCAACCGGATTCGTTCCCGTATGATTGATATAGTCAAGACAATATTCGCGGTCCGGTTTCGGCAAGTGTTCGAACCAAGTTTTTGACGTTTCATTGTCGTGCGTCCCGGTGTAGACGACCGTGTTGCGGGTATAACGATGCGGGAGATAGTCGCTTTCTTCGCGGGCATCGAAAGCGAATTGAAGCAGTTTCATGCCGGGAAATCCGGCTTGTTCCCGCAGTCGTTTGACGTCCTCGGTAACGACGCCTAGGTCTTCGGCGATAATGTTCACATCGCCGAGTTCCTTTTTGATGGCCTTGAACAAGTCGATTCCGGGACCCTTGTGCCAGGCACCGTTCTTGGCGGTTTTCGCACCATATTCGATGGAAAAATAGTTTTGAAAGCCGATAAAATGATCGATGCGGACGCAATCGAACAATTCGATCGCCGAACGGACGCGTTCGATCCACCAGGCATAGCCCTGTTTTTTCATGCGGTCCCAGTCATAGAGCGGATTTCCCCAGACCTGTCCATCATCGGAAAAACTGTCCGGCGGAACACCTGCGATATGAACCGGTATGCGCGCATCGTCAAGGTCGAAAAGGGAAGGATTCGCCCAGACGTCACTGCTGTCATAAGAGACATAGATCGGCATGTCACCGATAAGATAGATTCCGTGACTGTTGGCATACGTTTTAAGCGCTTGCCATTGCCGCTGGGCGACATACTGCAAAAACCGGTAGAAATCCAAGTGTTCTTTCAGTTCGCTCCGTGCTTCGGCGAGCGCACTTTCCTCCCGCATCCTCAACCGCTTTTCCCAGGATATCCATGAGTCGCCTTTCCGTTCGATCTTGAGCGCCATGAATAGACAATAATCGTCAAGCCAGAATCGATTCGCCTCACAAAAACGAACATAGGAAGCATCACTTGGATCAAAGCGTTCAAAAGCCTTTCGAAGGACGATGAAACGCTCTTCGTAGAGCTTACCGTAATCGACGTAACGGTCGCTCGAATAAGACGAAAGGATTTCTTTTTGTTCGAGTAACCCGTCTTTGACGAGAGATTCGAGATCGATGAAATAGGGATTATAGGCGAAAGCGGAAAACGTCTGGTAGGGTGAATCGCCATAGGACGTCGGTCCGATCGGCAAAATTTGCCAGTACGTCTGTTTCGTTTCAATTAAAAAGTCGACGAACGCATAGGCATCTTTCCCAAACGTACCGATACCATAAGGGCTCGGTAAGCTCGATATGTGCAACAATATCCCACTTCTTCTCATTTCAGTTCCTCCACTCTTAATGCGATGGCCCCAAAGGGCTCGAGGTAGACGACACCATCACAGACCCGCGCGCCGTGCGCGATCATGGTCCTTGTGATGCGGTAGTTCGCCAGATCGAAGACGCTTTGTTCATCTTGAAACGAACAAAGGACGATCATACTTTTTTCTGCGTAACTTCTTTTGTACCCATAGATCATAGCTTCTGTATGAAGCAGTTCATAGTCCCCGTAGATGACCAGATCGCGCTCAGGGCCTGTCTTACGCAAAGCAATCAGTTTCTTATAGTAATGCAAAATCGAATCAGGATCTTTTTCCTGCAGAGCGACGTTGACCTGCTTATAGTTCGGATGGACGGAAATCCAAGGCGCATGCGTCGAGAATCCGGCATAGGGACTCGCGTCCCACTGCATGGGCGTACGCGCGTGATCCCTGGACATCGGTGCGATCCGTTTCATGATTTCCTGCTCGCTCATATCCGTATTCTTTTCGAGTTCCTGATAGCGATTGATCGTGGCGATATCGCGAATCTCTTTTCGATGAAAAAACGGGTAGTTCGTCATGCCGATTTCCTCACCCTGATAGATGAAAGGTGTCCCGCGCATGAGATAGAGCGCGGTTGCAAGCGTCTTGGCGGAACGTAAGGGCTTTCGTTTCGACCCATAGTGACTGAGAAGTCTCGGTTGGTCGTGGTTGAGCCAATTGAGCGGCAACCACCCCTTGTCCTTGAAAGCTTTCTGCCAACTCGCAAACACCCGTTTGAGACGAAGAAGATCAATCGTCTCTTCGCCATTTAGGGAAGTCTTGCACCAGTTATGGTCGAAATGAAAGACCATGTCGAGCTCGCCCGAGGCGAAGCTCGCATACTTGAGCCCGTCTAAGATGCTCGCTTCGCCGCCGACTTCCCCGATGGAAAGACAGTCATAGGGTTTGAAGAGCGATTCATTTAATTCCCGCAAATAGTCGTGAACACGAGGTTGATTGGAAAATTTTTTCCAATCGAGAACATAACGGTCATCGCCGTTTTCGATATCGACGAACGGAGCACGATCGAGATGTGCGACCGCATCGATACGAAATCCGTCGACGCCTCGGTCGAGCCACCACTTTCCGACACGCGCCATGTCCTTTCGGACATCCGAGTTCTTCCAATTGAGATCCGGCATGCGATTCGAAAAGATCTTCATGTAATATTGCTGTCTTTTCTCGTGCCATTGCCAGGCGCTTCCCCCGAAAAAGGATCCCCAATTGGTCGGTTCGCTTCGTTTTCCGTTCTTTGTTTTTCCGTCATGCCAGATATAATAATCACGGTAAGGGTTTTTATGATCTTGCGCGGATTCAATGAACCAGGGATGCTCATCGGACGTGTGATTCAAGACGAAATCGAGGATGACTTTCATACCGAGTGCGTGTGCGCGTGCGAGCAGACGATCAAAGTCTTCCAAGGTCCCGTACGCTTTTGCAACAGCAAAAAAATCGCGTACGTCATAGCCTTCGTCTTCCATCGGTGAATCATAGAAGGGACAGATCCAGATCAAGTCGACACCGAGATCGTGCAAGTAATCGAGCTTTTCCTCGATGCCTTTGAGATCACCGATACCGTCACCGTTCGAGTCGTTGAAACTCTTGATATAGATCTGGTAACCGATGCGTTCCATCCACCACTTTTTTTCCATGCGATACTCCTTTTTCCGATACACTCATTGTATCATATGCTTTTCATTCTTAACATCATGTTAGCGGTTTCATATTTTGAAATCATGGCCTTATGATATAATTGTCGTGGTGGTGATGATATGAATGAACACGCCTTGTGGCATCAAGCAAAATCCGCGTACTCCTACGCATACGACGAACACCGTCTCCATATCCTTTTAAGAACGGCATCCGGTGATGCGGATCGGGTATCCCTTGTTCACGGTGACCCCTTCGCCTGGAAAGGTGATCACGCGGGAAATCCTTGTTGGAGCCATGCGATCGAAAGGATGGAGAAGCGCTATCAAACATCGCTTTTCGACGTCTATTTTCTTGAGATCAAACCGTCGGACTTGCGGACGAAATATGCGTTTCTAATCGAAAAAGACGGTCGTTCCTACGCGTTCGGTTCCAGACGGCTCAGACCTCTTGAAAAAACCGATGCGCTCTATGAGACCTTCGATCTGAGCGAATTTTTCAATTTCCCCTATATCCACATCGAAGACCTTCATCAGACCCCCGCATGGGTCAAGGATACGATCTGGTATCAGATCTTTCCGGACCGCTTTTTTCGCGTCAAAAGCGAGAACACCCGACCCTGGGGCGAGCTACCGGTACACAACCACCGCTTGTTCGGCGGAAATATTCAAGGCATTATCCAAAAACTTCCCTATTTGCAAGATCTCGGCATCAACGGCATCTATTTCACCCCGATCTTCGAATCGCCTTCCGCACACAAATACGATACGACGGACTACTTCAAGATCGACCCGCAATTCGGTACCAACGATGATTTCAAAGAACTCGTAGAAAAGGCACACGCACTCGGCATCCGCGTCATGCTCGACGGCGTCTTCAATCATGCCGGGTATGATCACCCTTATTTCCAGGATGTCGTCAAGAAGGGTGAAAAGAGCGCTTACGCCGACTGTTTCTATATTGAGAAGTATCCCGTCGTCAACTTTCCTCTCGATGAAAACGGACATCCCATCCGTTACCACAACATCGAACTCAATTTTCGGACGTTCGCCTTTACGCCCCATATGCCCAAATGGAACACGGGGCATCCACTCGTTCGAAAACACCTGCTCGAATCCATCACCTATTGGATTCGCGCATACGACATCGACGGTTGGCGCCTCGACGTGTCCAATGAGATCAGTCACGATTTTCTAAGAGAAATCAAAAAGGCCAGCCGGAAAGAAAAGCCCGACACCTTCATCCTCGGTGAAAACTGGGATTCGTCATTGCCGTGGCTCATGGGTGATCAACTCGATTCGGTCATGAACTATGACTTGAGCTATCCGCTCTGGAAATACCTGGAACATGCCATCGATCGCCAAACATTTCAAGACATGGTCACGACACACGTCATGATGACGCCCAAGCACGTCATACAAAATATGTTCAATCTCGTTGGAAGCCACGATACGATTCGAATCAAGCGACGTCTTGCTGATGATGCCAGGCGCGTCAAACTCGCCTATCTTTTTATGTTTTTATCCGCCGGAGCTCCGAACATCTATTATGGCGACGAAGTCGGCCTTACCGGTGAACACGACCCCGACAACCGTCGTACGATGCCTTGGGACGAACGCGAACACGACTTGGACTTCAACCGGTTCGTTCGACGTCTGATCGAACTGAGAAAAACGAAAAAATCGTTTATGAGTCCGGACTTTCATTTTATCGATCTTGACGTTTTGGCCTTTTTCAAACATACGAAGCATGAATCCGTTCTCGTGTTCATGAACAACGGTCCGAACAAAACGTTTGACATCCCGAAATCTCTCACCGGAGCGTATCTCGACCTCTTCAGCGGTAAAAAGGTTGAGATTCATGGTAAAATAACCTTGGAAACCTACCAGTTTCTCGTACTCGAACAGGAGGAAACGCGATGAAAACGACCATTCGTGACGTCGCCAAAAAGGCGAATGTCAGCGTATCGACCGTTTCTAGGGTCATCAACAAAAAGGGATACGTCCATGAGGACACGAAAGTACTCGTCAACAAGATCATCGAAGAACTCGGTTTCATTCCGAACCAACTCGCGCGAAGTCTGACGAATCACAGTTCGAAGATCATCGGTGTGATCGTCCCTCATATCGGTCCTTCGTTTTACGGTGAACTCCTCGAAGGCATCGAGTCCCAGGCGGCAGCCTACGGGTACAAGATCATGTTTTGCCATACGCAGGATGATCCCGATCGAGAACTCGAATATCTCAAGTTTTTCGAACAATACAACGTTGAGGGTTTGATCATCGCGTCCAATTTCTCGAACCGTGACTTGCTCAGCGACCTGAATATTCCTGTCGTGACGGTCGACCACATTCTCGATGAGAACATTCCTTCGATCACGTCCGATAACGTCAAAGGCGGCATGCTTGCCGCTGAGAAACTCATATCGACCGGAGCGAAAAATATTCTCGTTTTCCGGGGACCGTCGTTTCTTCTAACGACCATGGAACGAACGATCGGCTTTCTGAAAGTACTCAAGCGACACGACCTCTTCGCCGATATTTTTGATCTCGACCTCATCAATCCAGATGCAAAACTGATCGAGAAAGTTCTCGTAAACAACCCGAACGTCGACGCGATCTTCGCCTTTTCCGATACGATCGCCTTCGTCATTTTGAACATCCTGCAAAAGATCGGCAAGCGCGTTCCTGAAGATGTTTCACTCATCGGATACGACAACACCCCCTTCAGCAAGTGGATGACGCCGTCGATCACCTCAGTCGATCAATCCATCAACTTCATGGGAAAACAATCATTCATCAATCTCACCCGCTTGATTCGCGGTGTCGAACTCGAAAGTCTTCATGACATCATCGATGTTCGACTCGTTGAACGAACATCGACCAAAATATAAGGACCGAGTCGCCTCAGTCCTTTTTTTGTTGCCGGAAGACCATCGCTGCGAACGGTCCGAGTTTGACTTCTATGTGCTCGGGTTGCCCGTTGCGGCTCCCCCTCACAGAAGACAGATCGAGACCGTTATATTGATCGCTGCCATGATAGATTTCCTTGTCACTGTTAAGTATTTCCTGATACGTCCCCTTGGGAACACCGAGCTGGTAGGTTTCATGCACGTTCGGCGTCATGTTCAAAACGACGAGAAGGGTTTCGTTCGACGACTTACGCAAATAAGCAAAAACGCTTTGAAAGCGATCATCAACGACGAGCCATTCGAAAGTGGAGGGATCGTGATCTCGCGCATAGAGGCCGTCATGCGCGTGGTAGACCCGCGCGAGATCCTTGAAAAACCGACTCGCATGTCGATGTGCGGGATAATCGAATAGATTCCAATCGAGTTCTTTGTTTGCGTCCCATTCACTAAATGATGCGAACTCCTGTCCCATGAACAGCAGTTTCTTTCCCGGATGCGTCATCCAAAACGTCATTAGAAGCCGCCATTGCGCGAACTTGTGAAAATAGTCCCCCGGCATCTTGTTGATCAGACTTCCCTTCATGTGCACGACTTCATCGTGAGAAAACGGTAGGATGAACTGCTCATTGAAGGCATAGATCAAACCGAAAGTGATCTTGTCATGGACATATTTCCGATTGATCGGATCCGTCTTGAAATACGTTAGAACGTCATTCATGAATCCCATGTTCCACTTGTAATTGAAACCGACGCCACCTTGGTCGATCGGGTGGGTTACCTGGGGGAAATCGGTCGAATCCTCGGCCATGAACATGATGCGTTCATCCTTCTCATAGAGACTCAAACCGAGTTCACGAATGAAAGCGATGGCGTCTTGATTGACTCCGTGATCGCGATTACCGAGATAATAGATCAAATTCGAGACGGCATCGATTCGAAAGCCGTCAACGTGGAAGTAATCGATCCAGAAATGGAGCGCTGAGCGCATGAAACTGCGCGTAATGCCTTTGGAAAAGTCCAAATTGTTCGTTCCCCACGTCACATTCTCACGACGGAAGCGATCTTCATACTCGTAGAGTGGCGTTCCGTCAAAAAAAGAGAGTCCATGCCCGTCACGGCAGATGTGACCAAGAACCCAGTCGAGGATGACATGGATGCCCGCCTGATGCATGCGATCGACGAAGTACATCAGATCTTGTGGCACACCGTAGCGTGACGTCGCGGCGAAATAGCCCGTACCCTGATAACCCCAGGAGTCATCCAAGGGATATTCGTAGATCGGCATCAATTCGACGTGGGTGAACCCATGGTCTTTGACGTGCGTGATGAGGTCATCGACGATCTCATTGTATTTTTTAAAAGATCCGAAGCGTCGTTGCCAGGAACCGAGATGGACTTCATAGATCAAAACCGGTTGGTCATATGGTTTTTTCTTTTTTTGTCCGTGCGCCTCATCGTGCCAAGGATATCCATCGATGTGATAGACTTTCGAGCCCGTGGCCGGACGCTCTTCCGCGAAAAAAGCGAAGGGATCGGCCTTATAGAGTACGCGTCCGTCGTTCGTATGAATTTCGTATTTGTAGATCGCCCACTCGTGATTTCCGGGCACTTCGATGCGGTAGAGACCTTGAACGTGGACTTTTTTAAGCACGTGTTTCCAGCCTTCGTAGCCGTTGAACTCGGCGATCAGCCGGACTTCGCGCGCATTCGGTGCGTAAACCGTAAATGATGTTTCGATGATGTTACCGTTAGAATCCTTGATCAGGTGCGCACCCATCCACTCGTGGAGATCACTAGCCTTGCCCTGGAAAAAACGACGCATGCGCTGATCGAAATTTTGGGTCATTTCGTTCACTCCTCGCTTACTTTATTTCTAACGATATAAAGACCGATGGCATCCATTTCGATCATGTCGTCAGCAACCTTGGCTCGATGTTGTCCAAAGACAACGTTTCCCCCTTCAAGACGCTTTCGAACAAGACCTTGATCGAATTTCACATAGTGCGTAAACACGTGATTTCGGTCCTTGAACCGATAGATCAGGACATGATGATCGAACTTGAAATCGACGTCTCTTTCCAGGTCTCTATACACCGGATATTCCTTTCTTAAAGCGATTAAAGACTTGAGTTCACTTACGCTTTTAAGCTTTGGTTTCCACTCGATTTTGTTGATGTCATCGGGACTTCGATAGGCGTTTTCGACACCCTGTTTGCTACGATAGAACTCCTGTCCGGCATGAAAAAAGGGAATACCGGATGCGATCACGACCAAGTGATTGGCAAAATCCTGGTAACGATGAAGTAACGCATCGTCTTTTGGCAGATAACGAAGCATCTGGTCGTAGAATGTCATATTGTCGTGACACTCGACATAGTTGATGCTTTGTGCCGGGGATGACAAAAGATGTGGGCTGCCGTTTAAAGCCTTCTTCATGAGGTGTTTATCGGCCGTATGACCCGTTGTAAAGCCGGGCACGGCTTCGTGAAGCGGACCTTTTAGTGTGTTTCGGAAAAAATCATTAAAAAACGCGTACCCCGGCATGAGCCGGTGATTCGCCATGTTGCTTCGCTTCTTCGCGGGTACTTCCGTACTCATGTTCCAGCCTTCGCCGTAAAGCATGATCGAAGGATTGATGCGTTTGAGTCGGTCTTCGATCGCGTGCATCGTATCGACGTCAAGCAGACCCATGAGATCGAAGCGGAATCCATCGATTCGAAATGCTTCAGCCCAGTAGACGAGATTATCGACGATCAGGCGACGTACCATGTAGTTTCTTGTCTCGATGTCATTCCCACAATAACTCGCATCCGTCTGGGTTCCGTGTTGATCGTGACGAAAGAAATAACCCGGAACAAGGTAATCGTAAGGAAATTTCGCTCGTTGATAGACGTGGTTGAAAACGACATCCATGTTGATACCGAGACCAAGCGCGTGCGCCCGATCGATGAGCGTTTTGAATGCGTTGATACGGGCATAGGGATCCTTCGGATCCTTGGCAAACCACCCTTGAACAACGAAAAACTGGCGCGGATTGTAGCCCCAGTTATAGGATCTCTCCTTATCGTTTTCATCGACACCGAAAAAATCGAAGACCGGTAATAATTGCAGGTGCGTCGCACCGAAATCCTTGACATATTCAAGGACGGAAGAACCAAGCCGATCGCTCTGCTCACAAAGACCTTGAAAGAGCCCTTTGGACGCAACATCTAAACCGATCGTCATATCGCGGACATGCCCCTCATAGAGAACGGCATCGGTATATTTCTTTAAAACGACCGGATGCTCTTCAAGCGTCTTGGTCAAAGCAAGATCGATCACATAATTCTTGTCGTCCTTCCCCTGTGCATTCGCGTAAGGATCACGGACCCGATGAAACGAATCGGATAAGCGAACGTCATAGTCATAGGGCTTGCCGGCATGATCGCCGGATACACGTATGCGATAGATCGGTTCTTCATAAGTCATCGGATAGGACGCATCTCCTAGATTGAGCCGGACTTCTTTTGCGACCGGTGTAAAGAGGTAGAAGTCGGTATGCGTCTTATGATAGACATAGCCGAGCGGCCCATCGTAACGGAAGCGTTCTTCAAAAGCCTTCTTCAGTGTGACCAAGCCGATTTCAAGCGGATAGTCTTCACCGTTGATCTTCAGACGATCCGTTTCATGCAAAACGATATCCCGATCCGTTTCAAAATAGTGATGATTGTCTTTTCGTTCAACGAACGAAAAGACATAGTCCTTGTTTTCAATCGTTTCAATCGCGCCTTCAGATTCGACGCGAATCATCCGAAAGTCCTCGATAAAAGCTCTCATAGCATGCGTCCCTTCGTCGTGTCGATGATGATCGGTCCTCTTGGAAGCGATATGCGACCGTCGTGTACGGTAATCATCGTCTCGTCAAGTCGATTCATGTATCGTCCGTCTTTAAGCGGTACGTTTGCTTCCTGCTGACCGGACAGGTTGAAGACGCCTATGAGAAATTCGTGGTCCAAGAGGTAATGGAGCACGGCAACGCCATGGTATACATTTGAGTGATAGGTACCCTCTTTGAAGATCGGTTTCTTTTTCAGTTCGGCAAGTCTTTTAATCAACGGTTCGACCGAATGGGTAACATCCCATTCGATCACATCGTCGTTGAAAAGATCGGGTCGATGGGCAATCCCGTGTTCCATACCGGCATAGATGAGCGGTGCACCCTTGAGAAAAAAGTTCAAGGCGAGCATGTTTGTAAAATGGTAATCGTCTTTGACTAGGTGACGCAAGCGTGGTTGATCATGGTTCTCGAAACTGCGGAGTTTGACGTAATTCTTCGGATAGACGGCTTCCTGCCGTTCGATTTCTTCGAGCCACCTCGTCGGATCACCTGTTTCGAGATACTCGGTCATGAAGTCGAAGATGTCGTAATCATAGAGAATATCGAATGCCTGATACATTTCCGAATCGCTCGAACACGCATAACCAAGGTCGCGCAAATACTTGACGAACGAGAGATGAACCGACTCCGATAACCAGATGAAATCCGGGTTAATCGCTTGAATCCGCTGACGTGCTTCAAACCAAAAATCGAGCGGTATAAGCGGTGCGACGTCACACCGAAAACCATCGACCATTTCCGCCCATTTGGAAAGAATATTCAAAAAGTAATCCCAGACTGGGCGCTTGTTGTAGTCGAGATCGGTAATGTCGCTCCAGTCGCCGACACGATTGGCGAAATGACCGTTCTTATCCTTGTAAAACCATTCCGGATGTTCATAGACGAGATCGGAGTCACGAGCGGTATGGTTGATGACGATATCCATCATCACTTTCAGACCGATCGCGTGCGCCGCTTCAATCAGACGCTTGAAATCATCGATCGTACCGAGTGATGGATCGATGCGATCATACGCCCGGATCGAATAAGGACTACCTACGGATCCCTTTCGGTCTTTTCGACCGATCGGATGGATCGGCAATAGATAGATCACGTCGACACCGAGCGCCTTGATCCGTTTGAGGTCATCGATCACGCCCTGGAAGTTCTGACTCTTTGAATGTTGTCTAACGAATATTTGATAGAAAATGGTATTGCGGATATTTAAGTTCGTGTCCTTGGCCATATACGTGTCTCCTCTTTAACTATCTTATTTTTTCGAGGTTCCAGATGTCCTTATTGTATTGTTCGATCGTTCGATCGGAGGTAAAATGTCCCGAGTTCGCGATGTTGATGATGACGCGTTTAAACCAGTCTCCTCGATCTTGATACATCTCATTCGCCCGCTCATGGGCTTCGACATAGGCGTCGAAGTCCTTGAGGACGAGGAAATAGTCGCTGTTCAAGAGGTTGTTCAAAATGAAATCGAAGTGCTGCGGATTGCTTCTAAGTCCCCGAATGAAGGCAAAAACATCCTTGAGGCGCTGGTCCTTTTCATAGATTTCACGCGGTTTGTAGCCGTTGTTCTGATAGAACTCGGAAACCTCCTCAGCGGTCATGCCGAAAATGATGGCGTTGTCTTCCCCGACTTCATTGACGATCTCGAGGTTCGCACCGTCGAGCGTGCCGATCGTGATCGCACCATTCATCATGAATTTCATGTTTCCCGTGCCACTCGCTTCTTTCGTTGCCGTCGAAATCTGTTCGGAGAGATCCGCAGCCGGCATGATGTATTCCGCATAGGTAACGTTATAGTTGCGGATAAAGACGACTTTGAGCAGGTCTTTGGTCTCTTTGTCGTGGTTCATGACATCCGCAACCGTGTCGATCAGCTCGATCACCGCTTTAGCCATATGGTAACTCGGAGCGGCCTTCCCGCCGATGATGAAGGCATGCGGAACGTAGTTCGCCTTGAATTCGGGATCCTTTTTTAGCCTCTGATAGACATAGATGATGTGAATGATGTTCATCAGCTGCCTTTTGTATTCGTGTAGGCGCTTGACCTGAATGTCGAAGATGCCATCGGTATCGAGCTTGATGCCTTGGTCGTGATAGATGCGACTGGCTAACGCCATTTTCTTGGTCTTCTTCATCTCATAGACGTCGTTGCGCGTCGCTTCGTCATCCTGATACTCCGCGAATTTCTTGAGCTTGAGAAGATCCTCACGCCATGACGTGCCGATCCGTTCATCGAGAATATCGACGAGCTCGTGATTCGTGTGGATCAACCAGCGACGATGGGTAATCCCATTGGTTTTGTTATTGAACTTTTCGGGGTAGAGCGTAAAGAAGTCTTTCATCTCGTATTTCTTGAGAATGTTCGTATGAAGTTCGGCAACCCCATTGACGCTAAAGGATCCGTAGATCGAAATATGTGCCATCCTGAGGTGCTGATGCCCGATCAAAGCCATGAGATAGATCTGTTCACGGTTAAAACGACCGTCGGCTTCGAGAAGTTCCTTGAAGCGTCGATTCATTTCGAGGATGATCTCAAAAATACGGGGAAGCAGGTTTCTAAAAATGCCGATCTCCCATTTTTCCAGTGCTTCGGATAGGATCGTATGATTCGTGAATGCGCACATGCGCGTCGTTAGATCCCACGCCTTGTCATAGCCCATGCCCTCTTCATCCATGAGCACGCGCATGAGCTCGGGAATGACGAGCGTCGGATGCGTGTCATTTAGTTGAAAGACATAGTAATCGGGCAGTGTTTCGAGCGTACGCTCGAGCGCCTTGTGCTCGTTGATGACGCGCTTGACCCCTGCTGCACTAAACAGGTATTGCTGCTGCAACCTCAGTGTTTTTCCTTCTTCCTTGGAGTCATCGGGGTAGAGTTGGTCGTCGATTCGTGCGACCATACGCAAGTATTTACCGTCGTGATGGGCGTGCCGTTCACTCGGTTCGGTCGACCAGAGTCTAAGCGATGTGACGACATCATTGTGATCACCGATGATCTTGACGTCATAAGGGACCGCTTTGACCCAAACCGGATTGATCAGTCGCGTATGCTCGACATATCCGAAGAAAGGAATATGAATCGACTCGTCTTCTCGCTTCGTTTCCCAGATGAACGGACGGTCTAACCACGGATCTTCGAGCTCGACTTGTTTGTGATTGCGGATCTCCTGTTTGAAAAACCCCTTCTGATAACGGATGCTGTTGCCGTAGAGCGGGTATCCGAGTGAGGCGGCAGAATCGAGAAAACAAGCGGAAAGGCGACCGAGACCGCCATTACCGAGTCCGGCATCGGATTCGCTTTCTTCGATCTCGTTCAAATTGATGTTCAAATCCATGAAAGCTTCCTTGACAACGTCATAGAAGCCGCTGTTTTGCAAGTTGTTCGTGATCAGACGCCCCATCAAAAATTCCATCGAGAAATAGATCGCCTTTTTCAAGCCCTTCTCTTTGACGGTACGTTCCGTTTTCTGGAATTTCTTTTCTAGGTGCTGGTCGAGGAGTTCCGCGAGTACACTATACCTTTGATAGGCATTCGACTCATCGAGTTCGACTTCGAATGTTTCTTCAAGACGACTAAGAAACGCGCCTTTGAACGTATCTTTATTCAGAAAAATATGTTGCATGATTGTCTCCTTGTTGTTTAGATTTACACCTATATTTTACCACATATGCGACGATCCTGTCGCCTCTGACCCTCGTCTCAAAAGAAAAGGGTAAAAAATCTACCCTTTTGTCGCCCCTGCCATGATTCCCTCGATCAGGTAGCGTTGGAATAGCATATAGAGAATCGTAATCGGTAAACCGACGAGAAGCGCTCCTGCCGCGAATGCGGAGTAGTGAATGTGATCTATGTCATTGATAAACTTGAATAGACCGACGGCGAGCGTCCATTGCTGAGTGACGTCATAATCACGAGGAGCATCGGGTGGAAAATAATTCAGCAAATAACCGGGAAGCATGTAGTCCATCCACGGAACCATGAACATCGTAACGGCAACGAATGTCAGAATCGGGACGGAAAGCGGCAAAATAATCCGCCAAAAGATCTGGAACTTATTCGCACCATCGATCATGGCCGACTCGTCCAAGTCCTTCGGTATTTGCGAGAGGAACCCTTTGACGAGCCAAAGATTTCCCGGTATACTTCCGCCGATATAGAGAATACTTAGTGCGCGCGGTTGCCCGAGAAGACCGAATTTCCAGAAGAGAACATACATCGCGATCAGTCCCATGAAGGACGGGAAAGCTTGAAGTACGAGAATCGCCAAGAGACCGGCACGTTTTCCGACGAACTTGAACCGTGCGAAGACATACGCCGCGCCGGTAATGAGTACCGTACCGACGAACATGTTGATCAAGGCGATACTGAGGGTATTCCAATACCAACGGACGAACTTCGTCTCTTCAAAGAGATAGGTGAACGCCCCGGTATTCGGATCCTTGGGCCAGATCGTGCTCGGGACCGAACTTTGAATGTTCGAAAGCGACAATCCGATAATATAAACAACCGGAACGATAACGATAATCGAGATCAAAGCGATCTCACCGTAGATCAAGGTTCGTGCAACAAAATTCTTGAGTGAAAAGACCGCTCGAAGACCTTGTTTCGATATGTTTCGCCGTTTTTTCCTTTGGATGTAATAGTAAAGACCATAGACGGGGATGAGTCCGATCAAACCCGGTTTGAGTCCTTCATAACCCTTTTTCCTGGCGTATTCGACGACCGTTCCCTGGTGGATCAAGAGAACGACGATCGCGCCATAAATGAGTAGTAAACGAAGTATGAGTGGCATGTTCTAATCCTCCTGAAATGCTCTTGTCTTCGATAAGTTCCAAGCGGTAACCGATCCGACGAACAAGAAAATGAGAACGGAAAAGACGGAAGCCATATTGAAGATCGCTTCGTCTACCGTCAGCTTATACATCCATGAGATCAGGATGTCACTGTCACCGGCAAAGCCACGCGAGTAATGACCTGCGTTCGGACCACCACCCGTGATGAAGTAGATGACCCCGAAGTTATTGAAGTTCATCGAGAATGTCATGATCAAAATCGGGGCGGTCGAATAGAGCACGAGCGGCATGGTAATCGACCAGATCTTCTGCCAGTTGCTGGCACCATCGATATCCGCGGCTTCATAGAGCGTTCGATCGATGGCCGTCATGACGCCTGTCATCAGGGCCATGAAATAGGGGAACCCAAGCCAGATGTTGACGACAATGAGTGTTGCTCGCACGAATGTCGGGTTGAATGGATTGGTAAACCATTGGATATTGTCCTTTCCGAGATAGAAAAGCCTGCTAATCCCGGAAAGCGAACTGTAATCGACTCCGAGCATGCCCAGATTTTCGAGTATGCCATAGACTCCTATGTCCTGAAGAAAGGAATTGATGAAGCCGATCTCGTTGAACATGACCGAAAAGACCATTTGCGATAGAAGCGCAGGGATCGCCCAAGGTAATATGAGCAGTGTCCGCCACATCTTCCGAAAGACGACCTTTTCGCTGTTTAAAATAAGTGCTTGGAAAAAACCACCGAAAAAGACCGTACCCGTCGAGAAAATCGCCCAAACAACGGTCCAGGCCAAGACACGCCAGAAAGCACGACCGAAGGATTCACCCAATCCCGATGAAAAGTTGAACAAGGCGATAAAGTTCTTGAACCCGACCCAGTCGAACGTCGCGACCATCGACTCGTTACCCGATATGTTCGTAAAGGATATGATGAACCCGAATGTAATCGGCATGATCGAAATAAAGGCGAGAACGAAGAGCGCCGGTGATAGGATGATGTATTCGAAACTGCGTTCATAGACATCCTTGAAATAGGGGACGTCTTTAAGCACTTTCTCTTTCTTTCTTTTGGCCTCGGAGACGCGGTAAGCATCTCGGATCGACCAAAACATGAAGATAAAGAAGAAGAAAGAAAGGATGATACCGATGAGCCCTTCGAGAAGAATGATCGTCGAGGTATGTCCTTGAATCGGGATATCTTCCGAAATCGAGAAATCATCGACCGAATACATGTTGAACGGTTCGCCCCGTTCTCCGACGAGTGCGTCCGATAAAGCCGTATGACCCGTGAAGTTAATCTTTTGGGCGACACCGAGCGTCACGACCGACCAGTAGCTTCTCACAAAGAAACCCGCTTTGTCATAGAAAAAGTTGTCGTATTGTTCGATAAAGGTTTCGTTAATGTCCGGATTCAGTTGCAGGTAAACCTTGAGAAGAAAACGATTGTAGTGCCGGTTCCCGTATTGATTCACGGGATGGTTATACTCGATTGACATGATCTTTAATACCATATCACTAAAATCAGTGCTCTCGTATTTCAGTATAACGGAATTATACGTCATACCGGCTTCGTAATACTCATAGATGCCGCCATCGATATAATAGAGCGGACCAGTGACGTCGACTTCCTGTGAATCGGAAATCGGTCCAACGAT
>CAYUIK010000088.1:0-21274 GCA_964444805.1 uncultured Acholeplasmataceae bacterium
GACAGCCATTTTTAACACCTTCTTCCATAGTCATTATATATCAAAACTGCTGATATGCAAAAAAGTGCAAAAGAGACGTGCCCGTCATTACACGATCGACGGTTTTATTTCTATTATTCTTCGAGTAGTTTCTCCCACCACAGAGAAACATCCAGATCGCGATCGATTCAAAGCCTTTATCTTTTTATTATTATTCACTTGACAATAGTGTATGTCATACAGTATAATAGGGTCGAGGTGAAAGCTATGGTCGAACAAACAGTTCTCTCGCAATTGATCGTCGAACTCAGACGAGGTACACAAATCCTTTTCGTTCTATCACAATTGAAAGACATGCAGTATGGATATTCCCTACTCCAATCACTCGAAGACAAGGACGTCAATATCGAAGCGGGTACGCTCTACCCGTTGCTTAGAAGACTCGAATCCCAAGGCATTCTTTCGAGTCAGTGGGACACGACGGAGTCACGACCACGCAAGTACTATACGCTATCCGATGATGGCCGCGAACTCTATGCCGTATTAAAACAGGAATGGAACACGATCAGCAAGGAAATGGATGCCTTGCTCAAGGAGGATTCAAAATGAAAAACATGATTGAACGCTACGTTTACGCCGTCACGAGACGCCTTCCGGAAACGATTCAAGAAGAAGTCAAACAAGAACTTAAAGCCAACATCTATGACATGCTTCCCGAAGGTGCTACGGATGAACAGATCGAGCGCGTATTGCGCGAACTCGGTCATCCTCGGGACATGGCGGTCAAATACCAACCTAAAGACCGTTACCTCATTTCACCGAGATATTTCGCGGATTATCTCTATACGCTCAAGATTGTCGTTATCATTTTAATCCTGATCGGTTTTGCCGTAGGCACACTTGAAACCGTAATCGGTCACACTCCGAGTCATTTCTTCGAATTGATCGGAAGCATCTTTCAAGTGATCTTTGAAAGCATCTTCGATGGCTTGTTCACTGCATTTGTAATCGTTACGATCATATTCGTCATCATCGAACACGCTCAGCATGAAAAAAAGGCTGAATGGAAGGTCAAGGATTTACCGGAACTGCCCAAAGAAAATCATCTCAACATATCGAGAACAACTACGGTTCTCGCGATAATCCTTTCGGTATCGTTTTCGGTCGTATTCATTTTGATTCTTGTGGACTATCACCGTTTAATCGGCATTTATGACGAAGGCGTACGGATCGTACCGTTCTTCAATCCGGACGCGATCAAAGTTTTTGTTCCCATATTCATCATTGGCCTCATCATCGGTCTTATCGCTCACATATTGAAATTGATCGATGGCCGTTGGACAATGCGTACAACCATCACGTATTCATGCCATGAAGTGTTCGATCTCATCGTTCTCGCCGCCTTTTTAACGACTTCAACGCTTATTCTTCCCGAGTTTTATACGGAACTCGCACGCCTTATGGAACTCACTTCTGAAGAAGTCGCTCGCGCATTCGATGTCGGTTTCGGAGTCATCATTGCCGTGGCTACGGTGGCCACCGTCATCGAGTTGGGAGTCTTGTGGTACAAGGTCATAAAGCACAAGCGAAAAGTCACCACATCGAAGTGATTCCCCTTGCATGTACATGATCGACTATTTCCGATTTCAATCGGGAACCCGAATCATCGATGGGATACGCTCGCTTGCAAAAAAACAACCGATGAAGGTTGTTTTTTGCTACATGAACGCATGAAAGCATATCGATCGGTAAGCATCATGCTTCTTTCCCCTGAAAACGATCGATCCATACCTGTTCGATACTCTGTCTAGTTGCTTTCCTTATAGAGTTTGAACAGCGAAAGTGCTGTTCCTAAAACGGATAGTCCGATCGCTAGAATCAAACCAATCCCATACGTCCAGTCTACATCGATTTCTGTCGTACTTTCCAAAACCGAGACCGTCACGGTCGTCCATTGTGGCGTCATGAAAAGCATGAGTGTTGCGGCAAGATCGAGCATCATGGAAAAGAGATACCCCTTTTTCATAAACAATGGAAGCGATGCCCCGGCCAACGGCAACAGAAACGCCAACAAGACGAGGGGGTTGAACGCAATCTCACCACTTGCCCAACGACCAAGATTCGCGAATTCTTTACCGAAAGCGACTTCTAAACCCGAAAACGAGGCATCCGAATCGTTCCAAATCAATACGGGCAAAAACAGCATGATGACGACAAGAATACCAATGAACAGATTGACGAGTCTCAGATCAAAACTTTTTTTCTTGTTCATGACATCATCTTCTCGTAAAGGCCGAGACGATAGCGATCAACAATGAGGCACCACCGATCGATACCAACATACCGGTCACCGTGAAGGCATTGATAGCTCCAAAACCTAAAAGATCTACGATCCACATACCGAGTGCCGAACCGACAAGCCCGACAATAATATTGGCAAGCAGTCCCATCCGACGATTCGTCTTCATGACAATACTGGCAATCCAACCTACGATTGCACCAAACAATAACCATAATAAAATATACATGTCCATACCTCCTTTTAAATCATCGATCAAAAATTAGCATCTGAGTGTATCCGTTCATTCAAAAATCTCTGTTTAACGATACACGACTGTTTTGTTACCGTGACCCCATCCGTGATCTTTCGCTTCATACGCTTGGAGATCCCGAGCTAGCACCCATGGAACATACTTCAACTGTTATGTTCACCTTCACTATACCATGTAGCAAACGATTAAAAACATGACGACCTATCCTGTGTTTATTCACTTATTTGCCTAAGACCTGCAAAAGCACATTCTTTTTTTCTCTTTTCCAGGGTTCATACATTTTTAAACGCCATCAGCCTCGAGTTCTCATGATGGGTCGATCAACCTTAAAAAGTCAACCGAGATCGATTGACTTATGTGCTCTGTGAGCTTGGCCTATTTCCTTTCTTTTTTGAAGCACATGAACCAGTCAAGACAATACGTATCTTCATCCTTTGTTTCCATGCGCGTCTTCGCTGTACCACAGGAACCGGCAGGTGGAACGATCACATCATTCCCCGGTCGCCAGTCGGCTGGAGTCGCGACGTTATCCGAATCGGCCTTTTGCAAGGCTTCAATGATGCGTTTGATCTCATCCATATTGCGACCGGTTGAAAGTGGATAGTATAGAATCGTGCGGATAATTCCCAGCGGATCGATGATGAAAACGGCACGAACCGCTTGGGTCGAACTCTGGTTCGGTTGGATCATGCCATACTTTCTCGCGACATCCATCTTGATATCTTCGATCAGCGGAAATTCGACTTCGATATCCTTCATACCCTGCCATTCGAGTTCCTTGATCTTTCTGAGCCAGGCAATGTGCGCATAAAGGGAATCAACCGACAGGCCGACGAGTTCGGTATTCAATGCCTTGAATGTCTCGCTCATATGAGCGAACGTCATGAACTCGGTCGTGCAGACCGGCGTAAAATCAGCCGGATGGGAAAAGAGAATGACCCATTTTCCTTCATAGTCTTCGGGAAAGCTGATACTGCCTTGGGTCGTGACGGCCGTAAAGCTCGGTGCCCGATCACCGATCAAGGGCATGCGATATTCTTTGTTTGCCATGTCTTCCATGTTTAAAATCCTCCTTTATCGATAGGTGTTTACACGTTTAGCATAGCGGATTTTCATTAAAAAAGCAAATCATCGTGCCTACAATCGAACGCATCCCTTGTTCTTTCATCTCTTTTTTACCAACCTACGGTCTTAAAGGACGATTCTCACTATTGATCGTAAAAAAGGTTTAAATCAAATGTTTATTCAACCATTAAGCACGATTTCTTGTCTCGTTTTCCTTTCTTTGCTATGATGGGGTTAGAAAGAGAGGTCGAGAGATGAAAACCATACTCAGCCGCCAGGCAACCACATACGGAGGCAGAAACGGTATCATTAAGGATACGGCGTCAAAAACCGAATTGAACATGAGAAAACCCGAGGAAATGGGCGGAAGCCCAAATAAGGAAACCAATCCCGAGGAACTGTTTTCCATGGGATATAGTGCCTGCTTTGCGAGTTCGATCGAATATCTTCTCAAAAACGACAAGGTGTCCTATGAGGACATCATCGTCAAGGTCGACACGAAACTCGTCATGGAAGAAAAAGAGGGTTTCAAGTTCGACGTGACGATCTACCCGAAAATCACGGGCGTTACGAAAGAAATCGAAAAAACGTATATCGATCAAGCATATGGTTTTTGTCCCTATTCGAAAGCGATTCGCGACAACGTTCGAGTCACCATCGAAAGCGAACATTAAAAAGACAAGCGATATCGATCAGACGAGAACGCCACTTTGGCGTTCTTTTTTTCTCTTTACAACGCTTTTAAGTGATGATCGTGCTCAGGATAAAAAAGCGTACCTCTACGCCAGTCGTCGATTGGAAATCCACCTTAAAAAGGGTCAACTGAATCCGTAAAGATCTCGCGTATAAACTTTGTTTTTTACGTCCTCGAGCAGGTCATCCCGCCGATTCGCGAGAATCAAATCGGACCTTCTTTTGAAACGATCCAAATCCGGTTCGATCGAGCAATCGGCCACACGATCGAGATGACACGTGGGTTCATAGATGATGACATCGATCCGTGCCGCTTTTAGGTGTTCGATGACCCGAAGGACGGAGGAATCCCGGAAATTGTCGGAATCCTTTTTCATCGTTAGTCGGAACACGCCAACCGTTTTCGGCCGGCGACTTACGATCACGCGCGCGATGTGTTCGATTCGGGTATCATTACCGCGAACGATCGCTTCAATCAGATTGTTTGGTACGTCCCGATAATTTGACAAAAGCTGTTTCGTATCCTTGGGAAGACAGTAGCCACCGTAACCGAAAGATGGATTGTTATAGTGCGTTCCGATTCGCGGATCGAGACTGACGCCATCGATGATCGATTTTGCGTCGAGCCCGTGTAGTTCGGCATACGTGTCGAGCTCATTGAAAAACGTCACTCTCATGGCGAGATACGTGTTCGAGAAAAGTTTGATCGCTTCGGCCTCGGTCGAATCCGTCAATAAAATGTCGACATCCGCTTTTAATGAACAATCACGCAATATGTGTGCGAATCGTTGGGCTTGCTCCGTCCGAGATCCGATGACGATTCGTGAGGGATGAAGATTGTCCAAAAGAGCTTTTCCTTCTCTTAAAAACTCCGGTGAAAAGATGATTTCTAAAAAAGGATACTTTTCGTTCTGTTCTTTCGTATAACCGAGAGGAACGGTCGATTTGATGATAACGACCGCTTGCCGGTTGGTCCTGTCGATCGCTTCGAGGACGGATTCGATCGAAGCGGTATCGAAAGCGTTCGTTACTGGATCATAATCGGTCGGTGTGGCAACAATGACGTAATCGGCGTGGGCATAGACTCCGGTGGAGTCGGCTGTTGCCCACAGCTGCAAATCACGCGATTTCAGTGCTTCTTCGATCGCGTGATCGACAATCGGACACGTCTTGTTTCGGATCATGTCGACCTTATTCGAATCGATATCGTAGAGCGTAACTTCGTGATACGCGGACAACAGGATAGCGAGCGAAAGACCGACGTATCCCGCGCCGACAATGGTGATTTTCTTCGTTTCGGTCATCAGGCTCTATGTCGTATCGTTGCTTGCGAAAGTCGACACGATGACTCCGTCCCTGGATCGCACATCGTCGCCATGAGGTGCACGTAGTCCGCGTTCAATCGGTTCAAGACTTTGGACCATGTCCGATCTTCCGCGGTCATAAGAGCGTGATTGCGCAACCGAAAGAGATCATCCGACTGGATCATCTCTGTCATCTTTTCCTGAAAAGAGGACACGTCCCTCGCCTTGGCGATCAAACCGTTAAACCCGTCTTTCGCCATGTCGAGGACGCCACCTTCATCGGCTACGATAACGGGGAGTCCGGAAGACATCGCTTCTAAAACGACATTACCGAACGTTTCGAAAGCGGAAGGGAAAGCGAATACATCGGCGGAAGCATAGATTTTCGAAAGCTCTTTCCCCGTTTTTTGACCCGTAAAGATGACGTCCGGATAGGCCTCTTTTAGGCGTTTTAAGATCGGACCGTTTCCCGTCACGACCATCTTCGACATTATTTTTATATCCTCCGGCAAAGACGTCCACGCTTCCAGCAGAACATCGAGGTCTTTCTCACCGGAAATACGACCGACATAAAGGAATACCCGTTTTTTTTCTGCTTTCCAGGATGCTCTGAGTGTTTCACTCCGATGCGTCGGATCGAAGCGGTTTGGGTCGACGCCTCGTGAGAAAACGACGACGTCTGTCATGCCTTGTTCTTCAAGGTATGCTTTGGTGATGTTTGACGGACAGGTCGTGAGATCCGCCTGATCGTGGAACCAGGACAAATATCTGTTTAATGGTTTCGTGATGAAGCCGATTTTCATGTGCTTCGTATTGAGGTGGAAATGGCTACTGTAATTGGAAACGATCGGTATGTGTCGTTTTTTGCCGTAACGAAGCGCGCTCAATCCGAGATTGAACTCGGTCAAACAGTGAATGACGTCCGGTTGAAAGTCATCGAGAATACGTTTGATACCCCGTTTTCCCGGGAGCGAGACGACTGCATCCGGATACAGTGGGAACTTGATCGAAGGTACCGTACGCATCGTGATGCCCATCCGTTTGGTCCAGGCGGGTTTTTTGTATGTCGGCGCGATGACGACATAGGGTTGTCCCGTCTTTTTGAAATGGGTGACCATTTCATGGATCGTATTCGAAACACCGTTGACGTGAGGAAAATACGTATCCGAGACGATCGCGACGCGCGGAAGTCCATGGTCGATCCGTTTCCGGTAGTCTTCTTCCCTGGCGTAAGCTCTCAGTATGAGCGCGAACAAGGAACGCGTCATCGATACGCCGTGTTCGAGATCGCGCATCGGATCGGCGAGTACGGCACGTGACTGATAGTGATCGAGATAGGCCTCGATGTCGCGTTCGATCGTTTCGAGTGAAGAGATGATCGGTCCCCCCGTGTTCTGAAAGTCCGTCCAGCAACGATCGATCTCGATTTCATAGATCCGATGTCTCAAGTGTTTGGTCCGATACCGGGGATTGGCGTGAAACGCCGTCGTGCAATCGATGAGAAAGTGGGAAACGATTCCCAGTTTCTTTCCGAATTCCTCCGGTGTCTGCGTATTCGAGACAAGATCGGTAATCAACGACATGACGAGTTTGATCGATCCTTTGTAGTCGTGAATCATGACCCGATAAGGCAAATATCGGTCGGGATAGGTCGATCCACTGAAAAGGTGAGGGAAGGATATCCGATTCTTTTGATGATCGGGCATTTCCTCATAGAGCAAAGATATGATTTTTTCGTGTGTTCGCTTGAGCATAACGACCTCCTTGTTACACTCATATTATAGCAAGTCCCATGCATCCAAACAGTCAAGGTCTCATTAAAAATGTGTAAGTTTTGCTTTTTTAAGCGTTTACATGATGACGCAGGAAGACGACACGACAAGAAAGCGGATGTCGACCCGTTCATTTTTTAAGAAATCCTTTGTTGCATCCATGCTTCTTTGATCTCGGTTTATGCGTTCATGAAAAAAACCGACGCGGTCGGTTTCATTCAAAAAAATGTCTGTCTCGTACTTGATCCGTTACGCCAAAACGATGGAGGTCAACGTCCGCTTTTCAACCGTATGGGTCTGAATGCCTTGACTGGCATGTTCGAACGTCACGGTTGTTCGCTCCCCCGGATTCCAGATGAGCGCACGTACGACTCCCTTTGAATCCTCGTATACGGATGACGTCACGCTTTCGTGCAGTCGCATCCAATACGCAGTTGTCCTCGTTCCATATGAAGCCAACCCGTGGATCAGATAATAACTTTGAGCAAGGTCGTCCGGGTAATCGTCCTGTCTGATCAAAGCGGCGTCAAACAGACTCAATGATGCTTCCGGATCCAAGAATGCCTGAATACTCCACATTTGCGCATACCACGTATCGATGACGCCACCTTTGGCAGCGAGATATGTCTCATAAATATCGGAAAGTCTGCTCTGATCCGCTTCAGTCTCGACATAGCCGGAAAGATATTCTCCGTTGGGTAACCACTGAATGCCGTAGATGAACGTGGGATTGGCACCGAACCAAGTCGCATAGTCGTATTTTCCTCCCCAGATGATGGAAGCGACCGAAGCGTATTCGGCATATTCCTCCGCAAAAATGTTTTCTTGATAGTCAAAAATATAGGTCTTCGCGAAAGCGAATTCATGAACGAAGCCGTAGATGGCGGCGTCTCTGAGGTCCTGATCACCCGTTTCAAGCGCCCAGAGATACCCGGCGGCCCAGGCGTGAATGGCTTCGCTTGAGGACTCGATATTGTTGCCTTCGGCAAACGTCCCGAAGCCGTGTGCCCACGTATGTCCGGCCCAGGGGTCGAATGATCGCAAGTATGCCTTGTCTTCATCATCCTTGTAGGGATAAAGGTAATCGTCGAGAACGAAACGGACCATGTCACCGTAATCGTCTTTGAAAGCATCGTCATACATGGAAAGTATGGCTGCCGCATAGACCATGTAGCCATATGTGAAACGGTGATCGGAGAGTTCACTCGCCGTGTTGAAGTCATTCGTGGCGTCGTATACCGTCCCCCAAGCTTCATTATGATAGAAATATCGGTCGTCGCTTTGACCTTCATAGGTCAACCAGTCAACAAGAAGACCTTTCAACTTGGCGACAAAACGCGCCTTTAGCGCATCATCACCGATCTGATCCGCGCTGATCAATCCTTGCGCGAGCGGATAGGATGCTTTTCCGTTCCAATAGGGCCCCGCATCGTTTAGGAAATTGTCCGGGTCGTCGATCTGGGTATTGTGATCGAGTTCGGAAAGATAGCTCGCCATCTGGAAATCATCGAAATCATCGTTGGACGGCAACGGCAGGGCCGGAACGAGTCCACGAAAGGAAAGTTCGGTTTCAAACGTATCGCCTTCGATCAGGCTCAGCTCACCTCGTACGGTATTGAATGTATATGGAAGTCTTGTTACAGTACTGTTTTCGTCGTGGTGCGGCAACAAGAACTGGACCGGATCAGAAGATTGTTCTTGGTTGATCGCCTGAGTTGCGATTCGGTAGGTCGTATGAACGGTTGACGTCGCTTCATTGACGGTATAAGAGACGTCGGAATCGATCGTTTTCACGTAGGCATGGCTATGGTAGAAAGGTGCTTCAAAGAGTCCGTCGATCGCTGCTATGGAAAAAGTATTTCCCTCCTTCAAGGAGAGATCAAGGCGATTTAGCAACGATCTTGGATGGCCTGATGAAGAGAAATCAAAGGTTGTCTCCTCGGGAACGGAAATCAAAAAGTAGCGATCATCATAGAGTGGTTGTCCGACTTGGGCCGGCGGATAAGTCTCGTATCCGACGTGTTTTCCTTCGAGTTTCACGATCAGTCCGTCATCGGTATGGGTGCTTTCCGTAATCGGACTTCCGTTTACGGTGAAATATGCGTAGCGATCGACGCCTCCGGACGGAAAGGTCATATGCGGACTGTCGGTATTCGCCACGTCGACGAACACGTAGGGTGAACCCTGTGCCAAAGTAAGCACCATGTGATCCCTTTGGTCAGAAGGATTGCGAAGGGCGACTTTGACGTCGCTGTCGCCATAGCCGATGACACGCGTCTGATAAGAACCTGTCAAGTCCGAACTGAAGAGAAACATATCCGGCAAAGCAAGCGAAAAATTCGCCATCGTATGATAACCGTCGGGATTCCAGTGCTGGACGAATCCCTGACCGGGATTGGTGATTTCAACGCCTTCCGCTGAAAACGCCGCCCGCAAAGGATTCGTATAGATGCCGTTTCCTCCGCCTCGATTCGCGACGAGTAACGATGTCCACCATGAATTCGAGGGAATCGCTTTGCTTAAAAGATCCTTGTTGATCAACTCCGGATTGACCGGGTGGTCGATATCCGTGGCGTTCCCGGTTCGATAGCTTCCTTCGCCTAAGGATTCGAAAGGCGCTGCCGCCATATCCCTTTCATATTCCGTTCGAACGATCGGTTCATCGACAATGTCGATCGTTCGAATCCTGTCGATCGTTTGATCGCCATAAGTCATCTTGTAGACCAATTCGTAGGATCCGATTTCTCCGTAATGGACATCGCCGGTGACACTCAAAAGATGATTGATCGATTCACCTTTTTCATTCGTAATGAGAACATCCTTCAAAGGGTCAAAGTAAAGACCGCGAGGAGAACTCGTGCGATCGAGCCCGAGAATGTCTTGAATGGCCGGTGTGGGTTCCACCGTGATTTCATCGCTTTTCTTTCGACACGAAACGACAAAAACCATGGTTGAGATGACCATGATGAGAAGGATGATCTTTTTTAGCATAGGCTTGCTCCTTACGAGTCTTTTGATAGGGTCATTCTACCACAAAACGCTTCTGTAACGAATAAAAAACCGGATTATGGCCCGGTTTTAAGCGATTCCTGCAAAGGATCGACGTTTTTCAAAGGATGTACTTGGCCTGAGGCGGTTTATAGTCGCGAACATCCTGATCGATTCGGTCGAGTACGACATCCCATCCTTGTGGGAGAACAAGATCGTAGACAAGATTTTCTTGCAAGTGCGTTTTGCTCGAAGCCTTGACGATCGGGTATGCGCCCTTAGCCAAAACATAGCGTAGCGCGATCCGGGCGGGGGACTGCCGATAACGATTTCCGACATCCGACAGTTCCTTGAGTTCGAGCAGACGACCACGTGCCAAAGGCGAGTGCGCCTGCACGATGATGTTCTGCCGCCGACAATATTCCCGCAGATCATCGAGCGTATGTCCGATGAATATGCCGAGTTGGTTGATCCGGGGACGCACCTGTGTCTCCGGTAACAATTTTTCCAGATCTTCGATCGTAAAATTCGAGACGCCGATCGCACCGACGACTTCGTCCTCGTAAAGACTTTCCATGGCGCGCCAAACGTCAAGGTTTTCCTTGGCATAGTCCTCGCCTTCTTTTCCCCAAGGTACCGGATTATTGATCAGAAGCGCATCGAGATAGTCGACACCGAGGTTGTCCATCGTTCTCTTCGCGATACGGAGGGTCCCCTTAAAGGTCTTGATGTGAGGAGGAACTTTCGATGTGATA
The DNA here is from genome assembly GCA_964444805.1 of uncultured Acholeplasmataceae bacterium. Taxonomy (GTDB): domain Bacteria; phylum Bacillota_I; class Bacilli_A; order Acholeplasmatales; family Acholeplasmataceae; genus RECG01. Next base: position 11,109 of record CAYUIK010000088.1, read on the forward strand.
AACAGTTCATCCCGATCGAGACCGGATGCTTCAATGGCTGAACCGATCTCTTTTTCATTCAAATAGATCGGTGCCGTCTCGATGTGTCTGTATCCGAGTTCAAGCGCCATCAAAACGATTTCTTTCGTCTTTTCTTTTTTCAGGTCATATGTCCCAAGTCCGATTTTGGGCATGACCAAGCCCCGATTCAATTCAACGTATTCATCCATGGTTTTCCTCCGATGATCACGTGCGGTTTTCATAGTCTTCGATCAGTTCGTCATACCGCTGATCGAATGCCACGTCAAGAACCTGTAATTCCGGGTGTTTGTCGTAATACGCGACCACCTTTTTCAAGACATCGCGATAGTCGGTTTTTGATCGATAGTTCGGCGAAACCGACTCGATCTTACTGTTGTCAAAGACGACACTGTCTTTCATGTCCCCCATGAGAGGTCCTTTGAACTCTTCAAAGGATCGAACAATCGTTTCCGTCGGTATGAAAACGACTTTTGTTGTGACACCGAGTGCATCCTCTATCATGTGGTGTATGTCCAGCCAAGTATAAACTTTCTTCGAGGTCAGGTGATAGACGTTTCGATAGGTTTGGGGATTGCCTAAAACATCTAGAAATCCATGCGCGAAGTCCTTGTTGTAGGTGAGCGTCCATAACGATTTCCCGTCATCGGGTATGATGATCGGTTTGTTTCGTTTGATGCGAGAAAACAAGGTATACGGGTGTTTCCAACTGTTCAGTTGGGAAACGATCGAGCGATCGTCATAGGTGTGCGATGGTCGGATGACCGTCACAGGGAATTCGGGATCATCGAGGCCGAGCAGAAACGTCTCGCACGCCTCTTTGTTCTGGCTATAGGTCCAATAGGGATTTCCAAGCGGTACGTCATCTTCGGTAATCGGAATTCTCGGTATCGGTTTTTGATAGGCCGACGTTGAACTGATGAAAACGTATTGATCCGTGTGCCCCTTGAACAGGCGGTAGGCCCGACGGACGTCTTCTTCCTTGAAAGCGATCCAGTCGACGACAGCATCGAAGTGTTTACCCGAGAGTAATCGTTTCACGCGCGCTTCGTCTTGAATGTCACAATTGAGTCTTTGAACGGACGAAGGCAAGTCGTCTTTTCTAAGACCTCGGTTCATGATATGAAGATCGTATCCCTTCTCGATCGCGAGTTGACTTACAGCCGTGCTGATCAAACCCGTTCCCCCGATAAAAAGTATGTTCATCATGGATCCCTCTTTTCGTTTCATTGTCTTACACCTTCATTTTAACACATCAACCCTGTGCACCTTCTTTGAAACATGGTAAAATAAAATGGATTGGAGGTCTATGCCTATGCTGACGAAACAAACATGGAATACCAAGCACTACAACCGCCTCGGTTTCGGTTCCTGGCAACTCGGAAATACCGATTTCTGGGGACACATGACAAAAGAAGACGGGATCGCCCTCGTCAAGGAAGCGTTAGAACGTGGGGTCACGTTTTTCGATACGGCACCCGGTTATGCCGCAGGTATGAGCGAGAAAATCATCGGTGAGGCCATCAAAGGACACCGCGATGACGTTTTCATCAGCACGAAGTTCGGTCATACGGCTGAGGGAAAAACCGACTTCAGGGTATCCTCGATCCGAACACAGATCCACGCGAGTCTCGCTCGTCTGCAAACGACATATCTGGATTGTCTGCTTTTACATAATCCCGGCATGGAAATCCTAACCGGTCAAACCGACCACTTTCAGGAACTCGAAACACTCAAAAAGGAAGGTCTCATCCATGCTTACGGCGTCAGTATCGATACGAAAGCAGAGCTAAAAGCCGTCTTGGATCATCTCAGAGTCGATTACGTGGAAATTCTTTTCAACGTCTTTTTCCAGGAACCCGCAAAACTCTTCAAACATGCGAAATCACAAAATGTCAAATTGATCGCCAAAGTCCCCCTCGATTCCGGCTGGTTAACGGGCAAATACGACGAAAACGCGACGTTTGCCGGCATCCGCAAACGATGGGACAAAAAGACCATAGAAAGACGCGCAGCACTCGTCAAAGAACTCAAAGACATGACAGAGGATGAGAATCTGATCAAATACGCCATCGCTTTCATCATGAGCTATCCGGAGATCGCTGCAGTTATTCCCGGTATCAAAAACAAAGAACAGCTCATGGGCCATGTCCTAAACGTCGGTTATGAGCTTCCCAACGAACTGAAAAGCAAATTCATCGAGCTCTATCAAAACGAAATCAAGGACAAACCACTACCATGGTAACATCTTTATCCATCAGTCATCTCCCCATGAACACGTGATGCGAATACCGCTATTTTCACCTATAAACACACGAAATCATCGAATACAATGACTGAACGCCACTTTTTTGATCAATCGATCATTAAAGTGGCGTTTTTCTTTTGGGCATCTCCCATGAAATCAAAAGCCGAAAACCAGGTTCCCTCTCGAATCGGAAATGGCATGTATACGCATCATGAAGCCCAGCATCAGGCAATACAGATATCTGCGAACGATACATAATCAACCGTATGAAATGCGAACGACGAAGACGCACTGATTAAGACATTCGGATCGCCAATCTGTATCAGCCCCATATCCGGTGCATCGGTCGACGTAAGGGCAGAACCCGATGAAGTCGGTATGAAGATTGTAATCAACAAGGCGAGTGGATTCATCGAGACAGGTGATTTGTCCTTTGACAACTTCAACGAAAGCAAAACGCTTCAAACAATCGTTCATCCCTACGATAAGGTGAATGGCGTGTACCCCGAATGTGCACGAGCAAAGCGAATGGATCACATACGGGATAACAAAGGATATGAGTTGGAAGCTTGAGATCAGGGTCGCTTGGAAGACCAAAGAAAGATGAACAAAAACGAATCTCAGCTGAGATCAAAGAGAACTTCAAGAAAAGACACAAGACATTGAAGGCCTCTTTGGTGCTGCAAAGACTTGGTACGGTTTAGAAAAACTTATGACGAACCACAGCAATTCACAAAACTTTTTCAATCAACAGAACCTACACATCAGAGAAATATTGAGCGATTCGTTCCGTGTTTCCATTAATCCGTTTGATCATCTTTTAAACCGGTTTTCTCGGTTATAAAAGATTGGTTATTCTTCATATTTTTGGAGAAATGCTGAAATATCTTTCCCAAATATGAATATTAATACAAATTTATTTGTTATATCGGTCAAAATAAGGTAAAATATGATTGAGGAGTGATACCTATGAAATACATAGAAACATTTTCCGAGAAAAGAGTGTTTGATTTTTCTTTTGTCGTTCAACTAACCAAAAGTAAGAACTTGGCTCGCGAAACATTGCGGAATTATATTAAGAAAGGGTATATAAAACGCGTTAAGAAAAACTTGTATGTGACTATGAGTTTCGAAACGTCTGGTGTTATACCCAGTAAATATGAAATAGCATCAAAAATTACGAGAAGTTCTTATGTCTCTCATCATAGTGCCTTTGAATATTATGGGTATAATAATCAAGTCTATCATGATGTTATAACTGCTAGTATGGAACGCTTTCGTGATTTTACGTTTGAATATACCGAGTATAAGTATAAAAATGTTTCTAATGACAAGTATGTGGACGAGAATCTTGGTGTACGCGTCAGTACACTACCGAAAACAATAGTAGACTGTATCGATGATGTAAAATCGTATGACGATATGGAGGAACTGATCTATAATTTATCGGCGCTTCCTATAATCAATGGAGCAGAGATTATGGACTACTTACTGTTTGTGGATAAAAAGATTCTTTTCAATAAGGTGGGACTGATACTGTCGCATTTTAATGATGGATATCTCGTTGACGATTCCATTCTAAACCGAATGAAAGCCCTAGGTATCAAGGGTGTGAAGTATTTCACAAACGAAAAGCATCGTTTAAACAAGTACTATAAAGAATGGAATCTGTACTGTTACAATCTAGATAAACTAATCGTGGAGGACGGAGATGAGAAGTTATAATCTAAGAGACTTGACGAACATTGCACGAGCACATAAATTTAATCGGGATACTCTAGAAAAAGTATTGAGATTATCCGAATTACTCAAAGTATTCAATGAGAATGAAGAATTTCAAGGAAAATATGTTCTAAAGGGTGGGACAGCAATAAATTTGTGCTTTTTTGATTTTCCTAGACTATCCGTTGATATTGATATGAATTTCAATTTCGTTTCCTCTAGAGAAGAAATGTTGGCAATGAGAGAACTGCACAGAAAACGCATTCGTGCTTATCTTGCTCTTGATGGATATTCTATTGATCCAAAATCTAGATTTACTTTTACACTTGACTCCTACCTTTTAAAGTATACAAATGCAGCTGGTAGTAGGGATACTGTAAAGATTGAGTTAAACTATTCAAACCGTATTCAAATACTTAAACCCGTGACCTATAAATTAAACTCAAGAATAATAGATAATGAATCCATTTTAGCTCTAAGCAAGGTCGAACTGTATGGAAGTAAGATAGCGGCATTGATAGGAAGAACTACTGCAAGAGATGTATTCGACGTATTTCAACTCGTCAATAATCAAATTGTACTGGAAAACGAGATGGATATGCTCAAAAAGTGCAGCATATTTTACATTTTAATATCGAATGAATTTCAACCATTTTGTGATCTGTTGAATCAATTCAAGAAAAACATGGACAACATGTCATATCATGCAATAAGACGTAATCTTATCCCCGTGCTACATGTTGGTGAAAGAGTAGATACCGATGTTTTTACAAAAACAGTAAGCGAATTTGTTGAAACGTTATTTGAGTTAACTGAAACTGAAAAAAAATATATCGATTACTTCAATGCTGGTGCGTATCATCCAGAATTACTATTCAATCAAGCAATCGCAGATCGATTGAAGGAACATCCAATGGCTTTATGGAAGATGATGCATTACAAATCATAGTGATTAAGAGGTGCCTAACTATTACAAATCAGGTGCTTTGATCGGGCAAACAGTAAAACCCTCCATTGTCCCTATCGATTCGAGAGGTTCGTTTTTATTACAGATGACTTTTCCTTAACCGCCGCAGTTCAAGTCATTCGTTTTTTAAGTTTAGAAGAATCAAAATCTCCTGTTGCATTTCCAGATGATGACAAAATGATCTTAAATAGTTAAAAAACGTCGGCCGATCAGCAAATGGACCGACGTTTTTTTTCTAGCACATCAATCTACGTGTCGTCTTTTTACAGACAAAGCGAAAGTAATCACAAAAAAGTTGCTGATTTTTATCATCACTTTGCAATCGCTGAAAGCCTTTCATGCATCTTGATCGAAAGCATTTCAAAAAGCGGATCCAAGTCATAGTTCCGATCACTTTCTCCAGCCATTGATGTCGCTTTGATTGACCCGAATCGCTTCTGATTGACATTGATTCCAACCCCGATGATGACGATCTCACAGAAATCGCCTGAACTTTTCGTTTCAATCAGAATACCGGCGATTTTTTCGTCTTTGACGAGAAAATCATTCGGTTCTTTGAACCGTACGTCGATGCCGTGTTCACGAAAAAACGACAAAAGGATCGCGATTATTTCTTTGCGAATTTGCTCGATCTTTTTTAGTTCGACATGTTTCAGGAGCAGCGAAAAAAGAAGGTTTTGAGCGCGCTCGGAAATCCATTTTCGCTCGAATTGACCGCGCCCTTTTTGTTGATACCCGGCTCTTATGAACGTGTGATTCGGATATCCTTCATGGTATCTTTTCAGATGCGAATTGGTCGAATCGATGACATCGAATTCGACAACGGTCCTTTTCACGTCTCAGGATGCCAGAAAAGAAATATCCGCTTCGCAGACGAGCTCTTGATCGACGTATGCCTTTGCTTTGCCGGCTCCGAATCCCATGCGCATTTTGCCAAGCTTGCATTCGAGTCTGAGCGTATCACCGGGAAGAACGGTTTTCCGGAACTTGGCGTTCTTGATTCCCGTGAAATAAGCGATTTTTCCGTGATAATCCGGATGAGACAACAAGACGACGGCCCCGACCTGGGCGAGCGCTTCGATGATGAGCACACCCGGTAAAACAGGCTTGCCGGGAAAGTGCCCTTGAAAGACTTCGTCACGAGCATCGATATGAAGAAGGCCGACACCGAAGTCCAAAGGCTTCAGTTCGACCATTTCATCAACGAACAGAAACGGTTCACGGTGGGGAATGATGGCTTTGATTTCTTCTTTTGTCATAGGGCATGATCCTTTTTGAAGATTAAGGCGGCATTTTGTCCACCGAAACCGATATTGACGTTCATACCGTAGTTGACGTCTCTTTTTCTGGCAATATTCGGCGTGTAGTCGAGATCACAGAGCGGATCGGGATCCAAAAGGTTAATCGTCGGGGGAATGATGTTTTCCTGCATCGCTTTGATGACGACGATGGACTCGAGGGCCCCTGCGGCCCCTAGGGCGTGGCCGGTCATCGATTTCGTCGATGAAATCGATACGGCTTGAGCGGCTTCCTTAAAAGCTTTCTTGATCCCAAGCGTTTCGAGTGAATCGTTTAGGGGTGTAGCCGTACCATGAGCATTGATGTAATCGATATCGGAAGGTCGAATCCCGGCATCCTCGAGGGCGAGTCTCAGGCATGCCGCCACGCCTTCCGCATTTTCATCGGGTGCCGTTATATGAAAGGCATCGGTTGTCGTCGCGTATCCGACGATTTCGGCAAGAATCGTGGCGTTCCGCTTTTTGGCGTGTTCTAAGTCTTCCAAAATCATGACACCGGCTCCTTCGGCGATGACGAATCCGCTTCTTCTCTGATCGAAAGGAAGGGACGCACGATTCACATCATCGGTTTGGGCCAGTGCTTTCAAGTTCGCAAAACCGCCGATCCCGAGTTCATTGATCGGCGCTTCGGAACCACCCGCGAACGCGACGTCGATCGTGCCTTCCCGAATATAGCGAAAGGCTTCACCGATTGAGTTCGTCGCCGACGAACAGGCGGTCACGACCGGAAGATTTGGACCCTTGGCCCGATACTTGATGGCGATCTTCCCACCGATCAGGTTGATGATCGAATTGGGAATGAAAAAAGGTGAAATTCTGTGTGGTCCCTTTGTTACGCTCTTTCCGACTTCTTCCAAAATCGTCGTAAGACCACCGATACCGCTGGAAACGAACGTCCCGAAGCGATAGGGATCAACCGCGTTTTCGGATAATCCCGACTGCACGTAAGCTTCATGCGCGGCGACCATGGCGAGAACCATGACCCGATCCGAACGTCTGATGTCCTTCGGTTCCATGATGCCTTCGGCCTTCAGATTTTTGACTTCTCCTGCAATTTTGACTTTCCAATCCGTGGGATCGAAAAGCGTAATCGGTCCGATTCCGTTTTCTCCTTTCACCATGCGGTCAAAGGATTCGTCAACACTGTTTCCAAGCGGGCTTACCATTCCGAGTCCCGTAATGACAACACGTCTTCTCATTGTTCTCTCACCTCATCGTCATGCCGCCATCGACGGCAATCGTGGTTCCCGTAATATAGGCTGCATCCGCAGACGCCAGAAACAGAACCGCTTTCGCGACATCCTCGCTTCGACCGAAACGGTTTAAAGGAATGGTTTTTTTGAAGGCTTGCTTGACGTCAGCGGAAAGACCATCCGTCATCGGTGATTCGATCAATCCCGGTGCGATGGCATTCGCCGTGACGCCACGTGACGCACATTCGCGAGCGAGCGCCTTCGTCAGCCCGATGACGCCGGCCTTGGCCGCACTATAGTTCGTTTGACCGGCATTGCCGAGAATCCCGGCAACCGATGAGATCGTGATGATCCGTCCGTATCCGGACTTAAGCAACGGCTTCATCGCGTGTCTTGATACGTTCCAGACGCCTTTAAGATCCGTACGGATGACATCGTCAAAGGCTTCTTCATCCATGCGCATCAACAGACCGTCGCGCGTGATTCCGGCATTGAGCACGACGATGTTCAGATTCCCATAGGTTTCGATCGTTTTTTCAACGAGCGCTTTCGCTTCTGCAAACACGGACACATCCGCCTTAAACAAAGAGATCGTCGCCCCCTTGGCTTCGAGTTCTGCTTTCAAAAGCTTCGCTTGCTCTTCACTCGAACGGTAGTTGACGAGTACGTGCGCACCTTCCGCTGCCAAAATGCTCGTAATGCTTGCACCAATACCCGAGGCACCACCGGTAATCAGTGCGACTTTTCCTTTTAGACGCATGCTTGGCTCCATCCTTTCAGTTTGTGTAAGTCCAAAGCGGATCCGATCGAGATCGTCTCGACGTCGCGATCGATCCGTCTAACGAGTCCGGAGAGGACACCTCCGAACCCGGCTTCGATAAACGTATTCATGCCGTTTTTCGACATGTTTCGGATCATCCGATCGAAGAGAACGGGTTTCGTCATGTGGTCGACGAGCAGTTTCTTGATATCCTCATGTCCAAGACGGGTTCCCGTCGTGTTCATGTAGAGATCTTTTGTCGGTCTCTTGAACGTGTAGTTCAAGAGTACTTCTGCGAGACCGAGCGAGGCCTGCTCCATCAAAGGTGAATGAAAAGCCCCTTCCACGTTGAGGAAAATCAGACGCTTGGCACCCAGAGTCATCAACATGCGTCTGGCCTGCTCGAGTCCTTCTTCCGTTCCACTCATAACAATTTGCCCGGGGGCATTCACATTCGCGATGACAACCGATCGTTTTAAATCCAAGCGATCAAGCGCATCCTTAACGACGTCTTGTTCCAAACCGAGAACAGCCATCATTTTCCCAGGATTATTCCGGGCGGCTCTCTCCATCAGTTTCGCGCGTTCAAAGACGATCTCGATCATGTCTTCAAAAGTCAAAACGCCCGTCGCCCATAGGGCGATATACTCGCCGAGACTGAATCCGGCGACGGCATCGAAAGCGATTTTGGCCTTGATGATCTCATCGTGGATCATCGAGGAAACCAAGACGATGGCGAGTTGGGCGTATCGCGTCTTGTTCAAGCGATTCTCATCTTGTAAGATATCCGTCATGGACGTACCGATCATATGCGACATGAAATCGATTCGTTTTTTGTACGTCGGATCCCGCTCGATCAGATCGAGTCCCATGTTCACTTTTTGGCTACCCTGTCCGGGAAATAATAAGGCATATTTTTTCATCTTAAAAGATCTCCAAGTCGCGCTTGTAATCCTCCACGCCCTCAAAGAGTTCGACGAGCACTTCCTTGACCGTTTTGATTTCCTTGATCAGACCGGAAACCTGTCCTGCCATAAAGGATCCCTGATCGAGGTCACCATCAAATACGGCCTTTCGCAGCGATCCGAGCGTAAGTCTTTCGAGTTCTTCTAAGGGTACGTTCTCCTTCGACATATCGAGATACGTGCGTGCCATCTTGTTTTTGAGCACCCGGACGGGTGCGCCGGAAGTCCGCCCTGTCACGATCGTATCGGTATCCTTGGCGGAAAGAATGCGCAACTTGTAGTTCTCATGGACCGGACATTCTTTCGTCGCGAGCAACACGGTACCGACCTGAACGCCCTTAGCACCGAGCGCGAAAGCTGCGAGGACGCCCCTTTGATCAGCGATGCCACCGGCGGCAATCACAGGGATTTTGACTTTGTCCGCGACTTGCGGAACGATCGTCATCGTCGTCAGATCGCCGATATGCCCACCGGATTCACTGCCTTCAACGATTACTGCATCCGCACCGAGACGTTCCATGCGGACGGCGAGTGCGACAGACGGAACAACGGGAATCACGATGATTCCGGCTTCTTTCCATGCTTTGAGATAGATACCGGGACTTCCCGCGCCGGTCGTTACGACCGGAACGTTTTCGTCAATCACGACCTGTGCGATCGCTTTCGCGTGCGGACTCATCAACATGATGTTGACACCGAATGGCTGATCGGTAAGCGTCCGGATGCGCCGTATTTCGCTTCGAACCCAGTTCTCGTCATAGCCTCCTGCGCCGATCAGTCCGAGACCTCCGGCGTTGGAAACTGCGGCAGCCAATGTCGCGGTCGCGATATTGGCCATACCGCCCTGGATCAGTGGATAGGTCGTTTGAAGCAGTTCATTGATGTTTTTCATATGTCTTGTATACTCATAACTGTAATAATAGTTAGAGTATAACTTCCTCTCTTTCTATTGTTATAATTAAACTAAGCACTGTGGATTTGGTTCATATGCGTAT
>CAYUIK010000089.1:0-10343 GCA_964444805.1 uncultured Acholeplasmataceae bacterium
GTGGCAAGCCGATCGGCTTGCCACAGCCCTTGCTGATCTGTTTGGCTTCGAATGGAAGGTTGCGAACATCGAACCTTGAAATCGCTGACGTCTATCAACAAAGCATGCTCTGTGTTTTGGTAGGGTCATTGCTTTTCATAGTCGATTGACGAAAAAAGGAGGTGAAACCTTGAAGAAACACGCCATCCAACTCTTTCATACGATCACGTTTAATATCCAGCCACTCATGTATTTCGAATTCCTCTATCGAATGATCGGTCTTTTCATCGTTTTTCCTTTTTTCACTGTACTGTTCTATTTGTCGATCCCTCTGGCGGGATACGAATATGTGACCAATCTTCAAATCGTCGACTATGTTTTGAAGCCCACGACAATTCTCATTTTAGTCGTGATGCTCATCGTTTTGGGTATCTATGTCGTTATTGAAATGTGCTTTCTAAACGTGCTCTTTCATTTTTCTCTAATCAAGGAGAAAGTGACATTGAAAGATCTCGTCGGAATTGGTACGATGACCGTTTTGCGTCTCGCAAAGCGGTACAAAGTCATGGTGATCGTGCCGGCAATCATAATTTTCGTCACGATCGAACTCGCCCACATTTCTCAACTCGCTACCTTTTTGAAAATACCGGACTATGCGTTCGACTACCTTAGATCGCTTTCCTGGTTTCCCTATCTTCTCGCACTATCGGTTCCGGTATTCATTGTTCTTTTCCAGCAATCCATGTACACCAACCATCTCATGATCTTTGATCATGTCTCGCTTCGAGGTGTACTCAGAGACCAACGAACGATGTTGAAAGGATCACGGATTAGGGTTGCAATCGAGTTCGTCTTGCTCAATGTTCTTTTGAACATCATCTTCTTTATCTTTTACGGTCTATCCATCATGCTCGTGGCTGGATTTATCGCTTTGACAAGGGGACAGACCGTCGTGTTGGCTTACCTTCTGACAGCACTGCACAGCATCTATGTCATCATCGGGTTTGTTTCGACGATGTTGCTTTTTCCGATCAACTTCGCATTGATCAGCGTATGGTTTCATGAGAAGAAAATCGGTGATTTTCGAAAGGTGTTCGATCTTCCTCATGCGTTTCGCCGAATCAAACTTCCTTTCCGGCCGAAAGTCTTAAAGCGTACGATCGTCTTTTTCGCCTTTGTTCTCGTGTTGGTCAACGGTGTTACCGTTTATGCCTGGATCAATGAAGCGCGCGTTCCCGTTCAGATTCTCAACTATCCCCGTATTATCGCCCATCGGGGTTCATCGGAGGCCGCACCGGAAAACACGCTTGCAGCAATCGAACTCGGACTAGAGGAAGGCGCGGATGCGATCGAGTTCGACGTTCGTCTAACGAAAGACGGCGTCCCCGTTCTCATGCATGATCGGACGCTGTTACGGACGACGGATGTATCGGATGTGATCTATGTCAAAGATGTTACCTATCAAGAGCTCACGGAACTCGATGCCGGTAGTTGGCATTCCCAAGAATACGTTGGTGAACGCGTACCGACGCTCGAAGAAGCCTTACTTTTGACACAAGGTCGAGCAAAAGCCTATGTCGAACTGAAAGTCGAGAGCGACGTCCTCGAAGCTGAAGTCATCCGACTGATAGAAACATACGATATGATGGAAGAAGTAAACCTATTGTCATTTAAGAGCAGACAGCTTAGACGGATCAAAGCCTTGAATGACGAGGTCGAAACGACGCTTCTAATGAGTGCTTTTTTGGGTGATGTCAGTGTTTTAGTCGACTATGGTCACGTCGATCATTTCGGATTCGATGTTCGTTTCGCCTTGGACAATCAATCGATCATTCGCAGACTGCAAGAAGAGAACCGAACCGTCTACGTTTACACGGCGAATACGAGCGCCTATATCGAACGCGTGACCGAACTCGGTGTTGACGGAATCATCACCGATCGCGTCATTACGGCGCGCGAGGCTTCCTATGGTATGAAAGTCAGCGCGGGTCTGACACGTTTACTCGAAGAACTGTTTCGCAGGTAAAAGAGACGAATGCATGTTCGTCTTTGCTGTGGGAAAAGGATTTACTAAAATAGAGCCCACGATATAATTTGGAGGTTATCATGAAAAAGTGTTTACTGGTTATCGATTATCAAAAGGACTTCGTGACGGGTGCCTTGGGATTTCCCAAGGCGAAGACGCTTGCTTACGGCATCCGTAACATGATCAACGATTTCAAACGCCAGGGTCATGATGTGATCTATACGTTCGATACGCATGATGAAACCTATCTGCAAACGCAGGAAGGAAAGAAACTTCCGATCGAGCATTGTATCAAAGGAACTGACGGTCACCGCTTGGAACCGCACATCGAAGCGTTGAAAACGGATGAAGACGTGTCTTTTGAAAAGGGTGCTTTCGGGTCGCTCGAACTCGGATCTTATTTGCGGAAGACGTGCTATGATACGGTCGAATGTGTCGGTCTAGTGACCAATATGTGTGTTCTTTCGAACGCGGTAATCGCGAAGGCTGCGCTCCCCGAGGCGCGAATCATCATCCATCAGGATCTCTGTGCGAGTTTCGACGATGAGCTCCATGATGCCGCGATCCGGACGATGGAAAGCATGCAGATGGAAATCGTATGAACAAAGCATGACTTAGAATCGCTTTTCGTGCAAGATGGTATAAACAGGACCTTGTTTTGTCAGTGTTGACTGAAACAATTCGATGCGGTCGATCGTCACGTTTATCGCCTTCATCTCGTCATTTAACCGCGAAAGTGCACATGAATCCGGCAAAATTGCGTTGCGAGCGATCGTCACATGCGGATGATAGGGCCTTTCGTCAACCGAAAAACCGTATCGTTTCAGCTCTAATCGTAACGCTTTTTCAAGCGAGAAAAGCGTCATATCCGGCTGTATGTTCAGATAGAACGTATCGCCTTTCCGTCTCCCCTTAAAAGCGGATATGCTCTTGATGTCCAGTTCGAAAGGCTTGCCGCTGACGGCATCCATGGCGGCTTTGACCATGGGCAGACGCTCGGGATTCGTGTCACCTAAAAAAACGAGTGTTACATGGAAATGGTTGCGTTTCGTTGTTCGACCATGAGTCATGTATTGCTCGAATGATTCAATGATTTCTTCGATTCGATCGGATACGTCCGAGGAAAAAGAAAACGCGATGAAAAGACGCACATGGATCAACTCCTGTAACCATGATACTAAGCGAATATTAAAACGATAGGATCATCGCCAAAGCGTATTGATAAGAACATCATTCAATTCATAGAAAGGAGTGGCACGAACGTGCCGATTAATTATGAAAACATGGATCAATGACTTCAAAAAATTTCTGAAACGGGGGAACGTTCTCGATCTGGCGGTTGCTGTTGTGATCGGTGCCGCTTTCGGCCGAATCGTGACGAGCTTCGTCAAAGACATTCTAACGCCGATACTAAGTTTGATCATCGGTGAGAGCGGGTTCAATAATTACAAGTACGTGATTACACCGGCAGATGAGTCGCTCGGCATTGCCGAAAACGCGATTAACTATGGTACATTCTTCCAAAACATTTTTGACTTTTTTGTCGTTGCTTTGATTATTTTTCTGATCATTCATGCCTTTAACAAGGCCTACGAACGTGCCAACAAACGTCGGATCGCCGAAGAAAAGCGAATACAACAGATCAAAGAACAGGAAAAAAAGGCTACACCGAAACAACCAACGATCGAAGATCTTTTGACCGATATCAAGAAACTTTTGGAGAACAAGGTCTGATCGTGAATGTTCATGTCGTTTTACCGGGGGATAAAAGGTTCTTGTAAGATCTAATCATTTTCACGTTTTTCTTGATGCGCATATCATGTATGACGGATGACTTCGAAGCGCTCCATTTTAAAGGGTTCGTCTTCGGATATCCCGGCTTTCATAAGGGCGATTTCTAGTTGTGATTCCGCTGTTTCAACGGATTCGATGCGAGGAAGAAGAAGTCCTTTTTTCGGACCACGTGATACGATGATTCCGTATCGATTGACATCGTGATCTTGAATCGATTCGAGTGGCTCAGGAGGACCGAGAATATCGACGCTCAGATCGATCTGATCCATTTCATCGAGCGTGACCGGAGCGAAACGAGGATCATGGATAGCGGCAGCTACGGCATTGTCGATGATCTCTTTCGCAAGATGTTCTTTCGTAGGAGCAATCGTTCCCATGCATCCGCGTAATCGCCCGTGTTTTTTGAGTGAAACGAAAACACCGGCTTTTTTGGAAAGCATCGCGGGTGTCGCAATCGATGACTCTTTCAAGGTTGTTCGGTTGGTCAGGTAGTGCATAATCGATTCTTTTGCAAGGGCTACGTAAGGATTCTTGGCACGACTCTTTTTTGTGTTCGTTTGGTCTTTTGGAACCTTAAAGCTCGCCATGGCATAGCCAACACCGAATGGACCTTCATAGGATTCGAGCGTCGATTTCATATCCAATGAATCGATCGCGCCGGCGAGAATCTGAAAAGAAGACAGACCGCAAGGTTTCGCGCGTCTGATCATGCGTTCCTCCATATTAAAAAGTGCACGAAGATCGTTATTCTGAATCGCCGCAACGACATAACGATCGAAGGTCGGACCTTCCTCGGCAAAGCCGTAAGGACCACTCGGCTTAAGGACATGCGAGAGGTCGCCACTGGCGACTAATACGACATCCTCACCATATTCGAATATCGCTTTTTGAATGGTCTTTCCATAAGAGAAATGGTCATCTGAAGATCGCATAGAAGGAGCAAGCCTTACGATCGAATAGTCCTTTGCATAGCGATTGATAAAATGGAGTGGGACCATCGTGGCATGGTCCAATTCAGGATGCGGCTCAACGCTTCTAAAGGCAGGAATGTTGTTTTGTTTCGCCTGATTCTCGATCCGATCTATGAGTTTTTCATCATAGGATACGCGGAAAGAAACGTGTGGTGCTCCAAACATTCGAAAGTCACCGCAGGCTTTCTGTCCGGGTGAAATGTGAAAGAAATCATCGTTGATCAGAGCATGTGGCGATATGATGACGATCGTCTTAGGCTTGATCAGGGCGATCTCCTGGGCGATTCGGTGATACGCATCGATCGTCTTTTGAATCTTTTTTTCTTCACCCTGACCGATTTCTGCGATGATCAAGGGCGGGTGACAGACGATGTAAGCAGCTTTCAATGACATCGATTTCAACTCCTTCAAAATACATTTCCGATATGAATCGTCTTAATACCGAAACGCTTGCCGATCCGATAGGCGAGATCGAGCGTTTCTCGCGGTGTCGGCTTCCTGTCTTGCATTTTCCAGGCGGGATGAAAGCGCGAGATGTGCCACGGTATGTCCTTACCGAGACGCGTCGCGATTGCTTCGGCGATCGCTTCTAACTGACTTTCCTGATCATTGATCGCGGGAATGATCAGTGTGGTGATCTCTAAGTGAATGCCGGACTGAACGATCGTTTCCATGTTTTTCATGATGGGTTCGATGCTTCCGTTGCAATATGTACGATAAACACCGAGATCGCCTTTATAGTCGATGTTAACGGCATCAAGATCAGGCATGATGGTAGCGAGTGCCTCGGGTGTCATGTAACCATTGGAAACCCAAACGTTTTTCATCCCGTGCTTTTTGGCCTCTTTCATCGTGTCGAGGGCATATTCGATGAATACGGTCGGTTCACTATACGTATAAGAGATGATTTTGATGCCGTATGATCGAGCTTTTTGAATGTGATCTTGTGGTGACATCTCTATCCCGATCATCGATTTCTGGTCGCTTGAAACCTGTGAGATCCGGTAATTTTGACACCAGGGGCAACGCATGTTGCACCCGACAGCGGCCATCGAATAAGTCTTAGATCCGGGATGAAAGTGGTAGAGGGGTTTTTTTTCGACTGGATCGATGTTCCAAGCGGCCGTTAATCCGTAATTGAGAGAATAGAGTGTTCCGCCCCGGTTTTCTCGAACATTGCAGACGCCGCGCTTACCCTCATGAATGACGCAGCGCAAATTGCACGCATTGCAGCGTACCCGTTTTTGATCGAGTCGATCGTATAAAATCGCTTCTTTCATAAGATATCCGTCCTATCGAATGATTCAATGACGTTTAGTCACAACGTGTCTTTCGTCTTTATCATACCATGAATGATTTCGTATGTAAAAAAACGAATGCCTCGACCACGTCGTTGGCCTTAAACGGGCAGATACTATGGTAAAATAGAACTAAACCAAGAAAAGAGGGTGTAAAAATGAAACGATATGCGATTTTTGTCTTGTTTCTGAGCCTTTTCATGATGCTCGCTTCGTGTGACGAACTCGAGTCCCTGACAATCCGATCGGTTGAACTCGATGAATCGACGATTCCCAGTGATTTTACGGAAGGGATTGACGTGAGTGATATAAAGATTATCATTACTTATGAGAACGGATCGACGAATACGATGAGTCTAAATGAAAGTATGGTTGATCCCGAGGATTTTCTCAAGCTAACCCAAGCCGGTACGCATCAAATACCGGTAACGATCCTCGGCATCACATTCAACATGAGCATAACGATCGATGAAACGGATCTGTCCTATTATCAGGAATACCTGCCAAACGTCGAAGACGTTGAATTCATCGAACTCGAGGATCAACTCGAGACCGTGACGACCATCATCGTCGGGTCGGACAGTCAAAGCGAGACCGAGGGTGCCGTTTATGTCGTCGGCAAGGACAACGCGTACGGCTTTCTCAAACTGGTCGTCGTCGTGGATTACGACATGAACATTCAGTTTCTCTACTATCTCATGGTCGATGATTCGTATCAGGTCGAAGACAAAGAGACGAATCTGCAATTATACAATGGCATGAACCTTGAAACCATCGTCACCCCCGATGACCTCATTGCCGGTGTTACGACGACCATGAACACGGTTGAAGAACTCCTTGCTGATGTCCATGTCACGCATCAGGCTGTTATAGAATAAGGAATTTGCTGACACAGAGAAAAAACGAAAGCCCGTTCGCTTTCGTTTTTTCTATTTCTTAAGTAGGATGTGACCTTAAAGATTCGTCTTTTTTGATCCGATTTTCATGCGCGGATCGATGAGTGAATAACTTATGTCGACGAAAAAATTGGCGATCAATCCGTAAAACGTGTAGAATCCGGCAATCAAAACGGCGACATTTACGTCCACGTTGACATACGTGCTTTCCATGAAGGGTGAAAAAAGCGACTTGAAAAAGAGGCGCGCCAAACCGGGCATACTAAAGACCAGTTCAATGAAAAATGAGCCGAACAAGACATACATGAACGTATGTGCGAGTTCAGGCATGAGTGAAACCGCCGACGTTTTCAGGTGATGACGAACAATAATCTGACGCTTATTCAGTCCCTTTGTCGTCAATAACAGACGGTAAGGCGCTTCGAAACAATCGATCAATTCGCCGCGGACGAGTCGGATAAACTTAGCGATCGGCTCGAGCGATAAAGCGATGATGGGTATCATCAGACTTCGAACGGAATCGATGAAACTAAAATCTTCCAGACCAATCGGATAGATCGCTGGAAAAATGTTCGTGCGATAACCAAGATAAAGCATGAGTATGAGAATCATGACAAAGCTCGGAATCGAACTTAGAAACAGTGTAACCACACTGACGCTTCGATCGAAAAAGGTATTTTTCCGAACCGCTGTAAGTATACCGAGTCCGATTCCTAAAGACATATAGAGAACAAAAGCAAGACCGTTGAGTTTGAGAGTCAAACCGACTTTCATCATTACGATATCCCAAGCAGGAATACGGTAGGATGACATACCCCAATCCCAAGCCGTGAAGATACCTTTGATATAATCTGCGTATTGTTGAAAAACACCTGCTAAGTTTACACGAAACGACCGTTCATGCGGCAAGTTTTCCAAAACGGCCATCTGTAAAGCGATATACATGATCGATATGGTTAAAAAAAGAATGATGAAGATAAAAATGATCCGTGTTATGACGTATTTGAGCATGTTGGGCGACCATCTTTCGAGTTCAAGGGATTTACCAATCTCTATAATTGAATGGTAGGGTGCAAACATTCATATTGTAACGCATATTGTGCGAAATAGCAAAACATTATCGGTTCCACCAGCAAGAAAAATCCGTCGGAATTTTTGTTTTCTAGTAATCGAAGGCGCGATCAAAGGAGATGTGCGCGTTCCATCATTTCCGAAAAACGCGATCAATTGACGTGCGATATAAAGTTACCGTTAAGCACATATGATTAGGATGTGCGATTCTGTCTATCAAAGACGAAAAGATTAAAAACAGAAAGGAAAACGGATGTCATGACTTAACGCTGCCCGTTCGATATCGTGATCGATTCAATATCGAACGTTTCAATGGTTCGCACGGATCGAGAGTAGAACGGAAGCGACACAAGCAACAACGAAAATCTTTTCATGTCCATCCTTGAATAATACGAACGCTTGTGCTATGATTGACTTGTTTGAAGAACATGAGTAAGGAAGATGAATATGACGACTGTTTTGGCTGCGGATGTTACGTCCTATCGGTTCATTCTATTATTGAGCATCATGTTGATCGTCGGTTTGTTCGCCGGACGATTTTTTGAGAGGAAACGCATTCCCAATCTAACGGGATACATCATCGTCGGCCTCATATTCGGCGCCGGTATCGTTTTGTTTTTCGATACCGAGGTAATTGACGTTTTCGGCGTCGTTATTAATATTGCCATTGGGTTCATCGCTTTCAGTATTGGTCTCGAACTCAACTTTAAAAAGATCAAAAGGCGTAGTCGAGAAGTGATTATCGTCACCTTTTCCCAAGCCTTTTTCGCCTTTTTTTTGACATTTTTGGCACTATACGTCTTTTTATTGCCGCTACACATCGCCCTCGTCGTTGGTTCACTTGCGATTGCAACGGAGCCAGGGCCAATTCTCCTGATCACAAAAAGGTATCACAGTCATGGACCATTGACGGACACCCTCGTTCCCTTACACGGGGTTGAAGACGGCATTACGATTATGGTATTCGGAATCGCACTCTCCTATGCGATGTCCGTCGAACACGGCGACTCGTTCGGTTTCATGGACATTCTGACCGGTCCCATCTTTGAACTGTTCTTTTCCATCGTCATTGCCATCGTAATCGGATATGTTTTCATGCGGATTATCCGTTATTTGAAGTACGAAGATGTCGAAAAGGATATCGTCATTCTCGTCTCATCACTGGCAACGATTTTGATCTCGATCGCCATCGCCAACAGTGGTTTTCACTTGTTCGGTTACCACGTCCATTTGTCCCCCATTCTCTTGCCGATGGCAACAGGCATTACGTTCGCGAATTTGTCGTCCGAGCTCGCCAAACATGAAACGGAACGCATCCTCGATCTATTCAGTTCACCGATTCTGATTACCTTTTTCACGGTACTGGGCGCTGAACTCATCGTTCTTGTCGCACAGTCGATCTATAGCCTTGATCTCGTCATGATCTTACTTGCCACAGTCCTCTACATTGGTTTTCGTTTGACCGGCAAACTCACAGGTTCCTATGTGGGGTCTAAAATAGCCGGTTCACAAAAAACAGTGCGCAGATACCTCGGATTCTGTCTGTTGCCGCAGGCACAGGCGGCAATCGGGCTTGCCTTCCTGGCTCGTGCCGAACTCGGTGGTGAACCCTATGGGACAATGATTCTCGTAATCATCGTCACGGCAACGATCGTAAACGAGCTTTTCGGACCGCTTGGTGTCCGGTATGCTCTAACGCAATGCAACGAAGTCGATGGGCAGTATTGTGAAATCGGTTAGAGCAAGTTCCTTTCAAAGAAGCGTGCTTAGATTGCTTAAAACAGATCTCGTTTGATATCAAGAGTAAGAGCTTGTCATAAACAAAACCATGAGCAGAAGGAATCCTGACTTGCACATGTCGGGATTTATTTCAATAACAACGCTTGTGTTGATTTCTTTTTGACGGAACAAAAAAAGTCCTACAATGACTGTGCACCTATGTGTTCGTGTCCGGGTAGGATTCATCCCATCTGATTGAAACTAAAAAGCAGTGCTCAGGAATCTTTCTTCATCCATGGCCCTTCGTCGGTGATATCGGATCTTCGAAAAACGCTTGTTAGAACATGAATTTGCAGGAAAAAAATTAAAAAAACGTGAAGATTCACGTTTTTTTCAGTGGCAGGGCTAGAGAGATTCGAACTCTCGATCTCGGAGTCAGAGTCCGATGCCTTAACCACTTGGCCATGGCCCAATATATAATCGTTACAAACACCTTACTTTAAATAATGACAACTAATGTAATAAAGATACCACTTCATCGAGAAATGGTGCGGTTGATGGGATTTGAACCCACACGTCCTAAGGACAC
>CAYUIK010000090.1:0-4848 GCA_964444805.1 uncultured Acholeplasmataceae bacterium
CTTTCTCAGTTTAAATAGACAGAACTGGAGTCCGATTCCCCTTTTGATCTTACTCATTGTCCTGAGCGGTTTACTCGTCTATCCACTACGCTCGAAACCATATCTTGCAAGGCGTTTCCTCACAAAAAACAAGAGAGGAATCAGCATAAACACCGATGACGTGGTGAGAATCGCCAAGGACGTAAACACGATGGTCGTGATGGCCTTTTATGTCCTTCTTTTCGTCTATCCCGTCTATATCGTCTCCCTCAATCAATATGCGTATTTCAATGAAGATGAAATCATCATCAGGGATGCTTTCGCTTTTGAGGACCGCTTCATCGATTACAGGGATATCGAACGGGTGGAAAGAACCTTCGGTTCCGGACCGCTTAGCGATCGCATCACATCGATGCACTACGTGATCTACGACCAAGATGGCTACAAAATCAATATTCTCTTTCCGATCGAGACGGATCAGACGCTCTATATTCATCGGATACTGCGACAAGAAAGACCGGAGTTATTCGAACCACACGTGATGACCGCAGAAGAAATTGCGTTCATCGAGACGAAAACGACGAAAATCGAACGACAGATTCTCCAGATATTCGACTAATCCGCAGCAAAAAGATCTACGAAAAGGGTTCTTTGAGTGATCTTTTTCGGTGTTTTAATGAAAAGTGTTACAATAATAGAAGAGGTGATCAAATGAATAAGGAACAGATCAAAACGAACTTTTATGAAGCCGTAAACGGTGAATGGTTGGAAAAAGCCGTCATACCCGGTGATCAACCAGCCGTTTCCGCATTTTTGGAACTCCATCTCGGCATTGAAAAGACCTTGATGGATTTGACTGCAAAATGGGAAAAGGACCAGTCCGGGTTAAATGACAATCTAAAGAAATATATCGAACTCTATCGCATGACCAAAGACTTCGATAAGAGAAATGAGCTTGGAACGAAGCCCTTTGACGTTATTATGAACAAGATCAACCGCTTGAACGGTTTAAAGGATCTTGAACAAGCCTTCCCTGATCTGACGATGGAATCGATCGAAACACCGTTTGGTTTTACCGTCATGCAGGATTTTATGAACAGCAACAACCAAGTCCTGTATTTCGGGGCATCCGACCTTTTTCTGCCCGATACGAGTTACTACAAGGATGAAAAGACGAAAGCACAACTCATCGGTCTCTTTACGGCGACAACGAAAGAACTGTTGTCGTTATACGGATTCTCCCCGGAAGAAACGGATCGGTTGATCAAGGAAGCTCTCGCTTTCGATGAGCTTTTGGTCCCCGTAACCAAATCCAGTGTGGAAAAAGCCGATTACGTCAAGATGTACAATCCGTTCAACAAAGAAGACGTCCGAAAACACACGAAAAATTTCGATGTCATGACAAAAGCGGAAGAACTCGTCAAACAGACGGTCGATCAACTGATCGTTTTGAATCCGGATTTCCTTCACGCATTCGACGAGATCATCACGGAAGCCAATTTCAATATCATCAAATCATGGATGATCGTATCCAATGCCCATCAATTCGCATCGGATCTGACCGATGAGATCCGTGTGGCCGGTGGAGCGTTCAGACGTGCCTTGTCCGGGACCAAAGAAGCACAAAGCAAAGAGAAATTTTCGTTCTATCAGGCTTACAATCGGTTCAGTCAGGTTGTCGGTCTCTATTATGGTGAAAACTATTTCGGTCCCGACGCGAAAAACGACGTCAAGACCATGGTCCATGAAATGATCGATGTCTACAAGGATCGGATTTCTGATAATACGTGGTTGAACGAAAAAACGAAAGAGAAAGCGATCAAGAAACTTTCGACCTTGACCGTTCACGTCGGTTACCCGGATGAACTCCCTCCTTATTATGACGCCTTTGAAATCAAGGGATATGAAAAGGGATCGGATCTGATTCAGGAAAAACTGGCCATGACCCGAATCGTCAACCGATACAATTTCGACAAGTACAACAAAGAACCGAACCGAAACATCTGGGGCATGCCCGCAAGCATGGTCAACGCCTATTACAGTCCGACCAACAATCAGATCGTCTTCCCTGCGGCGATCCTGCAAAGACCATATTACAGTTTGGACCAGACTTCTTCGGAAAACTACGGTGGGATCGGTGCGGTCATGGCACACGAAATTTCGCATGCCTTCGACAACAACGGGGCCAAGTTCGATGAAACGGGTTCGCTCAACAACTGGTGGACCGATGACGATCTGAAAGCTTTCAAACAGAAATCGAAGGACATGATCGCGTTGTTCGAAGGTGTCGAGACCGGGTTCGGTGCCTGCAACGGTGAATTGACCGTTTCCGAGAATATCGCCGACAGCGGCGGCTTACGGTGTGCGCTTGAAGCCAGCAAGAAGAGCGGAAATCATGACAATGAGGAGTTCTTCAAGAACTGGGCCCGTGTCTGGAGAAACAAGTCCTCTTTGGAATACAGTCAGTTGTTGCTTCGGGTCGATGTTCACGGACCGGCGATCTTGCGAGCCAATATGCAGTTGAGCAATCTGCCGGAGTTCCAGGCATTCTATCAGATCGGTGAAAAGGATCCGATGTATCTGCCGAAAGACAAGATGGTAAGCATCTGGTAATCGAAGACTCAGGACATTCGGGGGATGACAAAGAGAATATCTCTCGGATGGAGAAAAAGACAAAAAGGTATCGAAACCACCTAACAGAAGCAAGAACCACCCAACCGGTGCGGACGAACGTGAAGATTCTCCGATCTATTATCCGTTCTTTCGTGCAAGATATTTTGAAACTTAAAGCACAAAAGGGCTTCTTCCGAAATTTCGGGAGAAGCCCTTTTATATGTCTTGAATCAGAACAGATCGGGCGCATCACAAGAAGCACCGATCATGCATCAATCTGATGGGAGACATTCTCAGGGAAATTGTCAACGGAATGAGACTCGAGTTGTCTCCGGTTAAAGACCGAGGATAACAGCGCACTCATAGCGAAAAAGAGTATGAAATGTATACGTTGACGATAGGGGTCGGGTGTCGGAACACCTTCCGCAGCAACATTTACCGCGTCAAAGCATAGATCCCTTTGTTAAGGGATTTGTTTTGATTATCGTGTTGTATAATATTGTATTTGCTGTTGTATAATACGGATACCGGTCGTTCTTGATCAGATTCTTGATCGGACTTAAACATTGAGTCTCAAGTCTCGCGTGCGCTTTGGAATGCGTGGCCAACTCCAGAACGAGGTTTGTTGTAGGCAAAGAAAAACAGGTGTAGGTGATCATGGCGTAGTGATAGTCCCAATGAGAGTGAATGATCTCATGAAACGAGAACGTGTGCCTGGATACGTAATTCCTTTCTTCGTAACATGTTTGACATTGGGATTCTTGGATCGTTCAATGACCTCTTCCATGTTTGCTCAAAAACATCACCTCTTTCTATTGCCTTTATTATAACGAAAAACCCCATAGACCGGGCTTTTTTCAAAGTGTCCGTTTTATAGGGTACAGTTTATTCGCGACATGGAACAGGCATGAGCGCATCTCAACGGAAATCACCCTAAACGATAATCATGAATGCCTGTTCAGTTCTTTTCGGATCTTGAATTGGAAATAGGCGAACCATAGGATCAAACCGACGTGGAGCACGTCATTCGCACTGAACCAAAGCCCGATTTCGGTATATAAGGCGGACGTAATATCCAAAAGGTAATAGACGTAATAGGCGACGTTGACACCCAGAAAGAGTAGCCACAATACGATAAAGGCATGATCGAGCTTGTTTTTGTCATGCCTGTAATTCAAGATGTTGATGACAAAGAAAACAACGAACAGCGGCATGAAGAATACGGTGAAGAGTTCATAGGAAATCATGATCCGGTTTTCGAAAAGCGCACCGAGAAGCAGGATGAGCGTGTATGCAATCAAAGCGATCCGGCCATAACCGATCAGGTATGTTTTCGTTTTGCCACGCGAAAAGCGTTTTGCGAAAGCCTGGGCCATCAGTGAGATACTGATGGCGGTTGTGAAAAGGTAGGCGAGCTCGAACCAGCTGGTGAAAAGACAATGGGGCTGATTCGCGCATTTCAGCTCATAGCCCAAAGTCTGATAGGACGTCCCGGCAAGAATCGTTCCGATTCCCCAAAACAACAGACTCAATCCCCATGATTTCTGGGTGTCCTTGATCAGAAGCACACCAAGAAGGATGATCTGGATCCCCAAGGCAAACACGATGACGGATGAACTCGGGACAATGACGATCAAAGAACCGAACAGTTCGATAAAAGGCCTCTCATCAAGGTATTTTTCCGGTGTCATCAGGGGATTCGTCAAAATACCTGTCGGCATGAAAACATGCAACCAGACCAGAACGAAAATGATGACAACCCCGGTAACTACCGTTTTCTTTTTCACAAGAACCCGCTCCTTTCGTTCATGAGACATCGTGCCGGTCATCGATCTTGATTGCCAAAGCCCGACAAGAACTCTCGTTTCATCTTTGATTGTACTATGAAACACAGAAAATCGTACGGCGAAAAGACGGATTTTCAGTTCTTTCTTGAAAGAAAGACCATGACGGATGAGTGAAATCAATGGGAAATCCGAGTCCGGAACATATAAACATGGCAATCGGTATTGTTAAAAGCGCGTAAAATCGATATAATATAAGCAATGGATCGAAGGGCGATGATGAAATGAACCGAAAAGTCTTGCCGCAGTCACTCTTGATTGTAGTGGTCATTCTGGTCGCGTCTCTCGCGACGTATTTTATCGTATATCGGCCGCTCAACCAACAGTTGAAACACCAGACTTATGAGAACTACCGGATCATTTCTTCTCAGAAAGAGTCGCTCTTGGAACAGTTCATCGAACGGTCGAAAGA
>CAYUIK010000091.1:0-4098 GCA_964444805.1 uncultured Acholeplasmataceae bacterium
GCTCAACCAACAGTTGAAACACCAGACTTATGAGAACTACCGGATCATTTCTTCTCAGAAAGAGTCGCTCTTGGAACAGTTCATCGAACGGTCGAAAGAAGGTGCGAACAGCTTATCCAGCCGAACCTTCATCCGTAATGCGATTCAGGATTATCATGACGGGATCATCGACTTCACGGAATTGGCCGACCTCACGGAGCCCATTTATAAAGACGGGTTCAGTGCTCTAGTGAACGCTTCATCGGCATCACGCGTCGTCGACGGCATGATCGTTGCCGAGATTAATGAGACGTTGGACCGGGATGTCATCGATCGGTTGACCGATATCGATGACACACGATTCGAGATCATTACCCGCGACGACCTGTTTCTTTATGTCGATGTCATTTCACCGATCGTAAATGACGGACAGGTCATCGGGCACGATGTCGTATCCTTTTGCATATCAACGGTCATCGAAACACTGAGTGAAGGTGACGGGCTGGCGACGATCAGGGATTTTGAACAACGGAGCACACTTTTCGCTCAGGCAGACATCATCACGGAACAGGAAGAATATGGGCTCTTGATCAAAGACGGAAAGGTCTTCTATGTTTCGGATGAGATTTTGAACGGTTGCGCGAAATATCTATGTGTGGAGATCGCACAAAATCTTCTGGAAGAGGAAATCAATGTTCTGACGAGACGTACGCTGCTCTGGAGCGGCTTTTTAATTTTGATCAGTCTGGGATTCGTCGTGTGGATCAACTTGCAGAACGCATCGATCAGACTGCAAATCGCCGAGGAAAAAAGGGTGTTCTTTCAGGAAAAAGCGAATAAGGACGCCTTGACGGGAGTCTATTCGCGGCACTATCTCGATGATCGCTTGGACCGGTTCAGACGTGAACCCGATATCGAGGTCATGCCGCTCGCGGTCGTCATGGTTGATCTGAACGGTTTCAAGACATTCAATGACACATACGGTCATCAGAAAGGCAATGAGGCTTTGCGGGATGTCGCGAAGATCATTGCGAGCTCGATCCGCGAGATCGATCACGTCGTAAGATATGGTGGCGATGAGTTCCTGCTGTTCTTTGAGAATTGTGATGAAAAGCTTTGTGAGGACATCATGATGCGCATCAACAAGAAGATGGAAAACGTATACGAGGACAAGGATGTCAGTCTGGCTTATGGATATGTCATCGTTTCAGATCCGGAAAAGATCGAATCATCGATTGATGTGGCGGATCGTCTGATGTATGAACACAAACGGAAACTCGACCAAAGGTCGGTTTGAAAAGACCAGGACAAAGGAGCTTTCATGAAAATCAAAAAGATGTTTACCACCGAGGACGAACGTGCGTTTTTGGAACAGGAACTAAGATCGAATCCCCCCCATATCCGCCGATTATTCATATTGTTCATGATGCTCTACGCGTTTTTCGCGGTGGCGGATCTGACGTATTATCCGGATGACTGGCAGGTTCTTTTCGTCATCCGGTTCGCGATCGTCATTCCTCTGCTTTTTCTTGTGATTCTCCTGACCTACAGGACATCCCTTTCAAAACTACATCAACACTACATCGCTTTGAGTTTCATCGTAAGCGGAGCCGGTATCGCCTACATGCTGATCCTTCATCCCGAAAACATCGTCTATTACGGTGGGTTGTTCATGATCTATTTCTCGGGGTATCTTCTGATCCGATTGCGGTTTCGTTATGCGGCGTTTTCCGGACTCGCCGTTCTTCTGTTCCATCTGACAGGACACATTCTGATAAACCAGGCGTTTTCCGAGACGTTTCTGTACGGATTCATGTTTTTTATTGGCGCCAACCTGATCGGCATGACGGGCGCCTATATGTTCGAAATGAACAACCGGAAACAATTTTTGTATGATCGAACGCTCTCACGAAAAAACGATGAATTGAGCCGTCATTACGAAGAAAAGGATGAGCAATACAGACAACTCGTCCAATCGATCGAAGAAAACAGGGAATTGATCGCCAAAAATGAAGAACTGAAACGGTTGTCGCAGTCTTTGAAAGAAAGCGAAGAACGCTTCAAGGTTCTGCATAACGCATCGTTCGGCGGAATCGCCGTCCATGACAAGGGACGGATTTTGGAGTGTAATCAGGGCTTGGCCGAGATCACGGGTTATGCCATGGACGAGTTGATCGGCATGGACGGATTATTGTTGATCGCACCGGATGATCGGAATCACGTCATGAACCATATTAAGCGTGGTTATGAGAAACCATATGAAGTACAAGGACTTAAGAAAAACGGTGAAACGTATCCAGTTCGACTCGAAGCTCGAAACATGCCTTACAACGATCAAAACGTCCGTGTCGTGGAATTTAGAGATATGACGGAACTCGTCGAGACACAAGAACAACTGAAAAATACGATGGAACAGCATGAGCTGGTCTTGAACTCGACATCGAGCGGAATCTACGTCGTCGATTTGAACGACGTGTGCCGATACGTCGGTGAGAACACGCTTAAATTGCTCGGATATGAAGATAAGAACGACATGTTGAACAGGAACGTCCACGAACTCGTTCATCATTCCCATGAAGACGGTTCGCCCTATCCGGCAAAGGATTGCGTGTTGCTAAGGACACTCAAATCACAGCAGATCATCAACAAAGAGGATATCATCTGGCGTAAGGACGGGACGTTTTTTCCGGTTTCCTATTCTTCGGCACCGTTGATCGAAGACGGGAAAGTCACCGGTTCGGTTGTCACCTTTTTCGATATCTCGAGAATAAAACAATACGAAAAAGAGTTGATCGAAAGCAACATTCGTTTCAAGACACTGTTCGAGAAAGCGCCGCTCGGATATCAGTCGCTCGATATCGACGGATGTTTCCGGGAAGTCAACGAGACCTGGCTGACCGTGCTCGGATATCGAAGGGAAGACGTGCTCGGTAAATGGTTCGGTGATTTTTTGCCTCCCGAGGACAGGAAAGCCTTCAAAGAACGCTTTGAACGGTTCAAAAAGCTCGGGAAAATCCGATCCGAATTCGCGATGATCAAAGGAGACGGGGATCGTGTTTCCATTGAATTCGAAGGACTCGTCGGTTATGACGAACAAGGAACTTTCAAGCAGACGTATTGCACGCTCAACGATATCACGTTGCGTAAGAAGTTGGAACGGGAACGGCAACAAAAAGAGCGGGAACTCAAAGAAAGCGAAGAACAGTACCGGCTCCTGACGAGTGAGATGCAACTCGGGTTGTCGCTCAATGAGATCATCTGTGATGACGATGGGAATCCGATCGATTCCCAAATCATCAGCGTCAACAAGAGATGGGAGAAAATCACCGGGATCAATCGGGATCTCGTGCTCGGGAAATGCATGACCGAAATATTTCCGAATGCGGAAAAAGAGTGGATCGACGTGTCCGGCAGGGTCGCTTTGACGGGGATCCCGGCTTCATACGAGAGTTTCGCCGTCGACCTGAACAAGTATCTGAGCATGTCCGTCTATTCGCCCAAAAAGGGGCAATTCGCCGCGGTCATCGACGATGTCACGGAAAAAAGAGAATACGAGAAGTCGCTCAGTCATACGCTGAAACACGACGCGTTGACGGGTCTGCCGAATCGGGCTTATTATTTGGAGAAGATCAAAGAATCGGACCGAAAGAATGATCGCCCGTTGACGATCATCATGGTCGACATCAACGGACTGAAACTGATCAATGACTCGTTCGGAAGCAAAGTGGGCGATCAGGCGCTCAGACAGGTCTCAAACCTTCTCTCGGAAGGACTGCGAGAAGGGGATTTCCTGGCACGCCACTCGGGTGATGAGTTTCTGATGATCTGTCCGATGACATCTGCCGAAGATGCGGAAGCCATCAAGAGACAACTGATCGAACGTGCGGCATCCCTGGAGATCGAGAACATCGAGTATTCGCTCGCGATCGGTTACGCCGTCAAAGAAACATCCGAAGACGACATCGACGATGTTTTGAGAGATGCCGAAAACGCCATGTACAAGAACAAAGTGATCTACGGCCAAAATACCAGGAGTCGGGCGATCATGAGCGTGTTCGCGACGTTGACGAGCAAGTACGCCGAGGAACACGAGCATTCCGAACGGGTGTCCATGTATTG
>CAYUIK010000092.1:0-5992 GCA_964444805.1 uncultured Acholeplasmataceae bacterium
GATCTTGATTTGTCGTAAGGCATTCTTTTCAGTATGCCCTTGATGCATAGCCACTATTTTAATCTTTACTCTTGACTTTTATTAAATAGTTGGCTTTCACATCTTTTTTATATCGATACGTGTACGGCAATCACTTGAATATGTACTGTTCCTCCCTTTCACGTTGATGTGTTCATATCTCGATTATAGGATATAAAGATAGGACTTCTTTCTTTTTCATACACGCCGTCAAGGACTTTCACTCAATGTAAGAAATAATCGTTGAGTGTATACTATAATAGGACTATGTACAAAATTGAAATAAATATGATATGATTGAAGCATAAAAGAAATTTGCTAAACAGCATCGCATTCTAAGGGGGAGAAACATCGTGGATCCAAATCAAATTGGAAAGCGCATCAAGGAACTGAGACAAAGAAAGGGAATCACACAGGTCGAGCTCGCAGAAAACCTTTCAGTCGCATCAAGCACGATCTCACACTGGGAGAAGGGAAGGCGACTTCCTTCGATCATCGAACTTGAACGGGTCGCAATCTATTTCAATGTTTCGCTTACCGTATTCGACAGTTCTCTCCGTCCTGCCTACGACACGAGCATGGAGCGTGTGCATCAAAATGGAGAAACCAAAAGCATCCAGGTTCGACCTATGGGACTAAGATACACAGGAATCATGAGTACTTTCCTAGTTCTTTCGGTCTTGCTGCTAACAACATCTCTCTTCTGGGATGATGCCATCTGTGAGATCACTTTCATCTTTGGTCTATCGCTAAGCCTTGCCGCGATTATCCTTTACTACATCGTATCGGTAACGATGCGTCGAACGAGTTCCAAACAGTATACCGTACCCCTATCCTATCGATTTTTCTATGAGAACGATATGTCCGAAAAGACCATCCAGACAAAAAAACGTATCCTGATCATCGGTTCTTATCTACTCCTTATCACGACGACGATCATGCATGTACTGGTCAACCTTGCCTTTTTGAACATCCACCTGGTATTCTGGCACCTGGCGGTGGCGATATACGGACTGTTCGTTCTCTTGTTCGTGTGGACACGATTTCAATGCATGAACAAGTCACCGTTATTCGATAAAAAAGTTGACTTTGATCTCTGCCCCAACTCCTTGCGTTGTCGCCTTTTCTACGTTGTCTGGTCTTTCGACATGATCTCACTGATCGGCTTGACGTATCTCATTTTAACCGTTAGAGCCTACGTCCTTTCCGTACCGCTCGCCTATACCGCTTTCGGTCTTGGTTCATTTAACGCTTTCTCTTCGTATTTTCTAACCGTGTTTTACAAGCGTTACACGAGTCATTTCAAGGTAATAATCAAATCATCTTGAGCAAATGCATGACTTAGAAGACTTATATTTGCTATTTACTCATAAAAAGACTATAATCAATGTATCGGAAAAACTATTTCCGACAGCACGAACGATACCGGCCTCGTCGCCGGTCTCTTTTTGCACGTAGAACAACGAAACGGAGAACGTATGACATTCAACCATTTACCCATCAGTAAAAACATTCTTAAAGCATTAAAAGACGAGGGGTACGACACACCAACCCCCATCCAGGAACAGGCAATCCCTGTCCTATTCGAAGGAAAGGACGTTCTTGGCAGTGCCCAGACCGGCACCGGTAAAACAGCGGCTTTCGCCATACCGATCTTACAAAGACTTTCCGAGAAACCACGAACACGATCGATCAAAGCGCTCATCCTCGCCCCGACACGCGAGCTTGCCGCCCAGATCGATGAGAGTTTCAAAGCCTATGGAAACCACTTGAACTTGAAAACCACCGTCGTTTTCGGCGGTGTTTCCCAAAGATCCCAGGAAATCGCGATCCGTCGTGGTACCGACATACTGGTTGCCACTCCGGGAAGATTGCTCGATCTGATCGGACAAAAGATTATCAATATTTCCGAAATCGAGTACTTCGTCCTCGACGAAGCCGATCGCATGCTCGATATGGGATTCATCCATGACGTCAAAAAGATCATCGAAAACATTCCCAACGAACGACAAACGATGCTCTTTTCAGCGACCCTTCCCAAGGAAATTCTTGAGTTATCCAAGATCCTTTTAAAAGATCCGGTCCGCATCAGCGTCGTCCCCGTCGAAGCGACTCTCGATTCCATCACGCAAAAACTCTACAAGGTCATCAAAGCGAACAAGATCAACTTGCTCGCGCACCTTCTATCGCAACCAGACGTAAAATCGGCCCTCGTCTTCACGAGGACCAAACATTACGCCAACAAGCTCATGAAGTCATTGACCCAGATGGGCTTCTCGTGCGATGCCATCCACGGAAACAAATCCCAGACGGCACGTACGCGTGCCCTAGCCGATTTCAAGAAGAATCGCACCGAAATACTCGTCGCTACCGACATCGCTGCGCGCGGACTCGATATCGAAGGTTTAACGCACGTCGTAAACTTTGACCTTCCGGAAGTCCCGGAAACGTATATCCATCGGATCGGTAGAACCGGAAGAGCGGGATTCTCCGGAACTTCGATTAGTTTCCAAGCTCCCGAGGAAGCGAAGTACTTAAGAGATATCGAACGCCACATCCACATGAAAATACCCCTCATGAATTATGACATGGCTTCGATCAACGCCGATCTAAACATCCTTCGCTCCAAGGT
Organism: uncultured Acholeplasmataceae bacterium; assembly: GCA_964444805.1. Classification (GTDB taxonomy): domain Bacteria; phylum Bacillota_I; class Bacilli_A; order Acholeplasmatales; family Acholeplasmataceae; genus RECG01. Next base: position 2,651 of record CAYUIK010000092.1, read on the forward strand.
CCAACCACCGAAAAAAGAACCGAAAAAGAAAGAAAAGAAGAAAAAGATCAAGTTCACGAAGTCACCGAACCAGACAGAACCCGTTCCAACGCACAAGGATATGACGCATAAGAAACAGCCGACTGAACAAAAGCGAACACCGGCGCCAAGCAAAACCACCAGCGAGAAAAAGAAACCGACACAGCCAAGAACCCAGTCGGCAAGCGATAAGCGAAACCGCAATAAAAATCCGATGAACCATCATAACGATCAATCGCGCTCACGCTCACAAACGAAAAACCCACAAAGACAAGACAAAAGAAAGCCTCAGGCATCATTCAAACCGACAAAGCGAGACTTACCGAAGGCCACGGAAGACGAAAAGAACATCATCAACGGCAAAGTCATCTATCGCTATAACCGTCACGACTTTCATTACAATCGGGACGCCATCATCAAGTCGGAAGAAAAAAACAAGAAACAATCCTGATTCGATATCATTCTTTTTTGAATATTTGTCACACGATCGACACAACCACATGATAAGATTGAGACGAATATAGAGAAAGGAGAATTTCGAATGAAGAAAATACTCTTTTTAGCGACATTCATCTTAGCGACGACCACGCTCTCACGTTGCCAGTTACAAGTCGACCCCGACCTATACGCCAATAACGAGCAAAGTGAAGATACCATCTTGACGCAGACGATCGAAACGACACTGGGAACGATCGATATCGATATCGATCGAGATCAGTTAGGGTCCCCACCTGACGAGGTCACCGTCACCGTCCTCTTCACAGCATCCGAATCCTTTGAAATCGATCTTTACACGAGCACTTTCGGCCCCGGTGGTTTCATATCGATGAATTTCACATCACAGACTGATGGAAACGCCATACTCTTCAGCGAAGTCTATGACGTCATGCATACTGATGACATCCTCGAACTCGATATCGAACCAGGCGATACGATCACGCGTACGCTTAGGTTTCAAAAATTACCGTACCATGGCGGTTTCGGTAATGAAGAACGCTCGCCAAGTGGTACTTACACACTCGAAATCCTGCTTCATCATCCGGATTTTGAATGGATCGAAACCGATCTTACCGTAGACGTACCATAAGTGTTCCCGTCATATGTACACGTCCGAAACTCCGCTTTCGGACGTGTTTTTTTATGCCTGATTAAGGAGCACTTAACCAACCAAAACCCTCTTTTTCACCCAATCAACCACAAAAACCACAAGAAGATGTCACATGTTAAGTAAATAAACATTGTCAAAAGTGGTTTGAAACCCTATAATGGATGGTAAGGAGGGATTAACCATGCCAGATGTCATCGACAATGTCAAAGTCGGATTGCTCATCAAAAAAATGCTCAAAGAACGCAACATGACCCAGGAACAACTCGCTGATCTTTTGAACATCTCGAAATCCGCCGTCTCACAAAACGTCAACGGCAAGAGCTCATTCGACATTCAAAACCTCATGAAAATCGCCCAGATCTTCAACATATCCATCGATGAACTCATCAGCCAAAAATCGGGAACAGAAAAAGACGTCATTTCCGAATACGAGCGCGTCGTCAAAAAAGGGATCGACGAACTCCGACGCGTACCGCCTAAAGATCTGAACATTAAAGACCCCGATCTTTACGGCAAGGTCTTTATCGAATACGTCATCGAGTACGGTCGCGTCGACATGTTCACCTACTTGGATGAGGCAAAGATCGCTCTTTTCAACGAGTACCACCACCAAGCGAGACGGATCGCGGAAAAGATGATCCTTTTTATGCTCGAAAAGAACATCAAAGGCGTCGAAGACCACGTCTTCGACTACGTCAGAACCTACGGTGCCTTTCTCATTCAGGATAAAACGATCGAAAAAAACATCATGGAACAACTCGATCAAAACAAGCACCAACCCGTCTTAAAACACCTCTTGTCCGCTTATGTTCAAAGAGAAAAGAAAGTCATGGGCATTCCCTTTTTCAAAGAACGCTTGTGCATCATGACGCATGAACAATGGCTTGACATGATCTCGACCTACCGTATGCACACCGCTCTTAAAACCTACATGAGCGTCATGGACATCGATGCGGATTATCCGATCATCATGACAGCTCTCGTCTCAAAAAACGACCGCGACGGCATCCGGCTCTGCTTGGAAACAATCCAAAAAGAACCGACCGAAAGCGCACTCAGACGCATGAAAGCACAGGAGGTGTCCAAGGCCATCGCCAGTCTCGATAGCCTTGACCTCTTTGTCAAAGTCATTGAAAAAGGACTCTTCACCGACATCAACGACCTGTTGAAAACGCTCATCAAAGAAGAAAAGCAAGCACTCTACGAGGACTGTCTGTCGCGATCGCTCTTACAGATCGATTACGGAAAAGTGCTGCTTGCCGCAGTTGAAAAAGAAAACGACCGTTTACTTCTAACATACGTCAACAAGCTTACCCAGGACGAAAAGGACTACTTGCTCGCCAAAGCATCACCCCGGTCCTATCACATCATCGACATCCTGATTCAAAACAACGCCCGTTTCGTTACGCGGTACCACGATCAAAAAACCTATCGCAAAGTCAACGGATATATCCGTTATGTTCACGAACAAAAAAAGGAAGTGAAAAACGATGCCTGACTATCTCATCGAGTCCTTTGAATATGCTGTTCTCGTATTACTGGTTCTTTTGACCATTATGCTCGTAATCGTTTTGATCATGAGTCTTCGACACGCAAAATATCTGACCAACCGGAAATACCGCATCTCAACGCTCTTTGAACACGAACCGATGATCGGAAAAGAAACGTTTGCCATCCATGTATTCAACAACAACTTAACCGATTCCCGTCTTTCCGGTCTCGGCTATATCTATAAGCATCAAACGATCGATTATTATAAAACGTATCTAAAACAAATAGAAAGCTCGCTCGCCGGAAAAATCGTTATTCCGACGCGAGACTCGATCAAGGTCGACGTCGACATCGATCGATTGCTCGAAGTCATCGAGCTCTATAACCACAACAAGCTGCGTGTCAAGAAACTCAAATGCTTCGTCACCGACGCGCTCGGCATGACGACCGTGACAAACGCCAAGACGATTCGCAAAGTCATCCGGATCAAACTCAAGGACAAACGCAAACAGAAAAAACGCGAAAAAGCGCTTCAACGGGAAAAGCAGAAGGAAGAACGACGCAGCGAAGAAGCAAGAATCAAAGAAGAAAAAAAGGAAAATCGAAAAGCGCGTTTCGATCGTGCGAAGATACGCATCAGGGAATTCTTGGGAAAAATCCGCAAAAAAAGGTGAACCGAGGATGTGAGCGATCAGGGGGGGATCGCTCACATCCTTTTTTTACGG
>CAYUIK010000093.1:0-2396 GCA_964444805.1 uncultured Acholeplasmataceae bacterium
ACGACCCGAATCGCGACACGGCAAATGGATGAACTGATGGATCGACCGATCGAAGCCATCGACCTCGATTCTATCCCTAATGGAACATATAAAGGGGAATTGAAGACGATTCCGGTTTACGTCGAGCTCGAAGTTGTCATTGAAGACCATGAAATCATTCGGATCGAGTTGATCGAACACAGGCACGGACAGGGTGAATCCGCAAAAGCGATTCTGAAAGAGATCGTTACCGAGCAATCCTTGGACGTTGAACTGATCACGGGAGCGACTTATTCGAGCAAGGCGATGATCCTTGCGATTGCGGATGCGCTTTCCGGAAAATAAAGCGTGAAACATGCGAAAAGGAGGCATATCACATGAAAGGAATCGTGCTTTACAAAAGTAAATACGGACATACGCTTCGTTATGCCACATGGCTTTCGAAAGCTTTGGATTGGGAACTCAGGGAACTATCCGATTTCAAAAAGAAAGACGTCGAATCCTATGACCATGTCCTATTTGGTACGGGTGTCTATATTAATCGAATGAAAGGCGTCAACCGAGTCAAGCGACTGTTTAAAGAAAAACCGATCATGCTCTTCGCCTGTGGCGGAAACGCCGGAGTCGAAGAAGAGATCGAACGGATTAAGACGAGAAACCTGTCTGAGGATGAACAAAATTTCCATACCTTCTTTTATTTACCGGGAGGACTGGATTTCACGAAGGTCAAAGGGTTGATGGGCTTGATGATGAAACTCAGTTGTCGCATGCTCAAAAAGAAAAAGGATCGTACCCAGGACGAAGAGGATTTTCTGAAAGGATTTACCGAACCAACCGATCTCGTTGACCGAAAGCATATCGACGCCATTATCGAGCACGTGAGAACCTTTCCTGGCAAAGACACGTTAGGATTGTAGAATCGGAACAGAGAAGTGCCTTGTTTCTTACGGAAGCACCTCTTCCAAAACAATCACATGCGTCAAAGCGTGATGACGATGACTCCTGCACCCGTATTCATGTTTGATGTTTGGTTTTCCGAAAGAATATCGGGGTCCTGAAAAACGTTTAGGTTGTGTTCATGTCCCCCTTTCAAACGGACGCAAGTCTTCAGATCGTGCATGCGGAAGACAAAGGCATGTGCTTGAGCATGTGATCGTTTAGGGTGGTTGTCTTTCTGCAATCGAAGTTGTTTCCGGTCGAGCGTATCGGCATGATCAAAGATCTCCCTGAGTGCGTAGGCGGTATCCCCGACGTAATAGGACTCTTTATTCTTATGCGGCACATCGATTCAATTCCTGCATCCTTTATGCCATAACACGCTTATTCGTCTCGATTTTTTCGTCATAGAGATGTAGGGTGCTTCTCGGTGACCGTCTTGGTTTTCGTTATTGATGTCCTTCGCGACCTTAAGCTTGAAATTCTTCTCGTGTGTCGTTCTCATAGAGACTCTTTGAAAACCTCTGAATGCATGTTTTAACCTAGTCAATCATAATGTAGCATATCCGATCATTGGACCATATATATGTACAATGAAAAATGTAGATCGAAAATATTGACAAAAGTTATCAAATACGATAACATAAAAGGGTATAGGATATGTGGACCGTTGATTTCTACGAAACCAAAAGCAAAACTGTACCGACTACTGACTTTCTTGATTCGATTGAAGACGTTAAGTTAAGGGCGAAAATGGTGCGTGAATTAGAACTTTTGGAGAAATTCGGAAATGCTTTACGTAGCCCTCATACAGAACCAATACACGATCAGCGAGGCACTATGTTTGAACTTAGAGCAAAACAGTCCAGCAATATCGCTCGGGTATTTTTCTTCTTCATCAAAGATCATACGATCATTATCACTAATGGTATCGTGAAAAAGAAGAACAGAACACCAAAGTCAGCAATAGATTTAGCTTTTAAGTACAAAAAAGATTACGAAGAGAGGTGTATCAAATGAGTATAAACAACTTATCGCAATATAAAGAAAAATCACTAAAGGACCCCGAATTTGAAAAAGAATACAATGCATTGGATTTACAATATAAAGTTATTCATGAGTTGATCAGATACAGATTGGAAAATAATATCACACAAGAAGAGCTTTCTAAAAGAACAGGCATTTCAAAATCCAATATATCCAGATTTGAGAATGGAAAGCATTCTCCAACTTTAAAAATGATCTATAGAATAGCAAAGGGACTCGGAAAGAGAATTATATTTAGTTTCTCAAATGAGGAGAGCAAAAATAACTCCAGCACTTAGATCTGCATATCCTGTTTTATGAATAAGCCTTTGAATGGGTCTATGTCAAGAGTAGGGGTGGACCATAATTTATGTTTCTTTATGGAAACACCTGTGGTAAAATAATCAAGACAAACAAATTCGTCTCAAAGGTGATGGAGTTCACCTGGAACCGCA
>CAYUIK010000094.1:0-22608 GCA_964444805.1 uncultured Acholeplasmataceae bacterium
CAAAAGGGTTCGAGCCGCACGAGCGATTCGAACCCTTTTTCATCCGAAAGAAAAAGACACGCCGGAACGTGTCTTTTTTGGCAAAATCGATTAAAGTGCGGGATCTGCGAAATCGAAGAGCGCATCGAGAACCGTGTAGTAGCTTCCGGAACGAATCGAAACGCCGGCGAGCTCATCGATCAAGGATGTTCCATCGAGCGATCCGCCTCGTGAATCGACAGGTTGTAGATTGTCATTCCAACCGTTGGCTTTCACGTAATCGGTGATCAATGCTGCTTGTTCATACCATTCGAGTTCGCATTGACCTTCAGAAACCCATTCGCCGTCTTCAAAGCTGTATCCACCGGCACCCTTCATGTTGTAGGCATCACCGAGTTCCTGCTTCGTTGAAGGGTTCCATTCGAATGTTCCTTCGGTTTCATTGGTTGTTGATTGTAGGACATCGAGAACGAGTTCAGCATCTTCAAGTTCACCGGATTCCGGTAATGTGAGATGCGCACTGTAGAGATCGGTTCCCGTCGCGAGAATGGATTGGAACTTACCCGCTTTTGCGTTATCGACAGCTTCTTGAGCGAGCGCGAGGTATCCACCGTCTTTAATCGTGACGCCTGCGACATTGTCGATTACGTCATCATCGTCGACTGTGACGGAGTCCACACCGTTTTCGAGCCAATAAGCTTCGATCAATTCGGCTTGGTCGTCCCATTCGGCAATTGCATCACCGATGTCTACCATACCGTAGTCATCGCCGAGTTCTTTCTTGGTCAGTTCGTTCCAAGCGAATGAATACTCTTCGGTTTCTTCGTCTTGTGTACGAGAACCTTGACGGGAATCGATGAAGTATTCGACGATTTCATCGTCTTCGATCGTAACGGTTACCCAAGTGACCATCGGTGCATCGCGATGAACCGAAACTTCGTATGCGAGATATTCGCCGTCAAATGCGTATGTACGCCCTTCTTCTTCTTTGTCGCCACAAGCGATCAGAGTGAATGTCGTTAAGAATACGACAAACAAAAACAAGATTTTTTTCATATGTAATTCCTCCTAATGTATTGTTTATTACACTGTAATTATACATAAATATCGGGTCATTTGCAACACAAATCATAAGCAAAGTGCATAAAAACGCTTTACTCGTTCAAAAAGCACTAAAACTGTATGAAGTCATCCTTTTGTCTTTCAAAGCGCATGAAAAAGTGATAAAATATGTACACGGAAAGGTTGTCGAACATGGATAAGAAAGCACTTAACGAAAGACAGAAGAGCATACGAAATTTTTCGATTATCGCCCATATCGATCACGGTAAGTCCACGCTTGCCGACCGCATTCTGCAAAAGACGAATTCGGTGAGTGAGCGCGAAATGAAAGCACAGTTGCTCGATACGATGGACTTGGAACGAGAGCGCGGCATCACGATCAAACTCAATGCCGTAGAGCTCAACTATCAGGCCAAGGATGGTAAGAACTATATCATGCACCTGATCGATACACCGGGGCACGTTGATTTCACGTACGAAGTCTCACGCTCTCTTGCAGCCTGCGAGGGTGCGGTTTTGGTCGTTGATGCCGCTCAAGGCATCGAAGCGCAAACACTGGCGAATGTCTATCTGGCAATCGACAATGATCTTGAAATCATTCCGGTCATCAACAAGATCGACCTGATGAGTGCCGAACCTGAACGGGTCATCAAGGAAATCGAGGACATCATCGGCATTCCCGCTCAGGATGCCGTCCTCGCATCCGCAAAGGATGGCATCGGTATCGATGAGATCCTTGAAAGAATCGTCAGGGATATCCCCGCGCCGCAAGGGAACGCTCATGAACCGCTTCAAGCACTCGTTTTTGATTCACTCTACGATGCTTACAAGGGTGTCATTCCCTCGATCCGTGTCATCAATGGCACGGTTCAAAAGGGCGATATCATCCGTTTCATGGCCTCAAAAGCGACCTATGAAGTGCTTGAGGTCGGCGTTCATAAACCCAAAATTACGAAACGAGATGTCCTCGGTCCTGGGGATGTCGGTTATTTGATTGCCTCGATCAAGGATATTAATACCGTCCACGTCGGCGATACCATCACTCATGAAGAAAATCGAACGAAGAAAGCCCTTCCCGGTTATCGACAATTGAATTCCGTCGTTTTTTCCGGTCTTTACCCGATCGACAGCGCCGACTACAATGACTTGAAGGATGCCCTCGATCGCTTGAAATTGAATGATGCATCACTCATCTACGAACCAGAAACATCACAGGCTCTCGGGTTCGGTTTTCGTTGTGGATTTCTTGGCCTTTTGCATATGGAAATCGTTCAGGAACGTATCCGGCGCGAGTTCAATATCGATTTGATTGCGACGGCACCATCGGTCATCTATCGTGTCCATCTGACCGATCAGAGCGTTGTTGTCATCGATAATCCGACGAAACTGCCACCACCGCAAAATATCGATCACATCGAAGAACCCTATGTCAAGGCTTCGATCACGACACCGAAGGATTACGTCGGCGCAGCAATGGAGATCAGTCAACGCAAGCGCGGAATCTTTGGTGATATGCGCTATATCGATGACAATCGTGTCCTCATCACTTATGAACTCCCGCTCTCGGAAATCGTATATGACTACTTTGACAAACTGAAATCCTCAACGAAGGGATACGCTTCCTTTGATTATGAGATGTCGGGATACAAGCCATCGAACCTGCAAAAAATGGATATCCTTCTCAATGGTGAGATCGTTGACGCGCTCTCGATGATCGTTCATCGGGATTTCGCCTATGCCCGGGGCAAGGCCATCTGTGAGAAAATGGTCGAGCTCGTGCCGAGACAGATGTTTGAAATCCCGGTTCAAGCTGCTCTTGGTTCAAAGATCATCGCCAGACAGACGATTAAGGCCATGCGCAAGGATGTCCTATCTAAGTGCTATGGTGGCGACATATCGCGAAAGAAGAAGCTTCTCAAGAAGCAAAAAGAGGGTAAGAAAAAGATGAAATCGATCGGTCGCGTTGACGTTCCACAAGAAGCGTTTACGGCGATTTTGGCCAATAGCGATGATTGATCAAAGCGATCGCGTGCTTGAAAGTGCACGTGACACGAAAAGAAGCGTGGTATCTTGAAAGGTCTCTATATTCACATCCCATTTTGTGAGTCGATCTGTACCTATTGCGATTTTCTCAAGCGCATCCCGAAAAACGAGAAAATGATCGACGACTACATCGATGAGTTGCTTCGCGAACTCGAAAACTATCATAGTCATTTCGATTCGATCGACACGATCTATATCGGGGGCGGAACGCCGAGCATGTTGAGCGTCAAACAGATGGATCGGTTGTTTCAAGTGCTCGAGCCGATCACACCGATCGAATTTACGATCGAAGTCAATCCCGAGAGCTATACGTACGAAAAGGGTGAATGTTTCAAAGCCGCTGGTATAAACCGCGTAAGTCTCGGTGTCCAGACCTTTGATCCGACGCTCTTGCGTATACTCAATCGAAAGCATCGACCAGAAGAAGTCGACGTTGCCGTTCGTCATTTACAAGAAATCGGCATCGAGCAAATCAGCGTTGATATGATCTATGCGATTCCGGGGCAGACGATGGACGCCTTGCAAAAGGATTTGGATTACTTGAAAAGGCTCGAAATCTCCCATGTATCCTATTATTCACTCATTCTCGAAGAAAAAACGGTCTTTCACGATCTCTATCGGAAAGGCGAACTCGAACTCATTGAAAACGACCTGGAAGCGCGCATGTATCAAAGAGTCATCGAATGCTTGTCTTCTTTCGGATACGATCAGTATGAGATCTCCAACTTTGCCAAGCCCGGCAGGCAATCCGTTCATAATACGCTCTACTGGACGCTCAGTGAATACATCGGATGCGGTCTTGGTGCCCATGGTTATCTTAATGACGTACGCTACGTGAACCACTCGCATATGTCGGACTATCGCAACCCATGGGTGAAAGAAGCACATGAGACGACAGCGGATGAACGATTTTCTGACGAACTCATCTTTGGTTTGAGGAGACTGGAAGGCGTCAATCTGAAAAGACTAGAAAAAAAATATGGCATCGATGTGTTTTCTCGATATCCGGAACTGAAAAAATCCGTTGAGGATGGGTTGGTCGACGTGCAGGGATGCCATCTAAGGCTGACGAAAAAGGGTTTGTTTTATGGGAACCAGGTGTTCATGGTGTTCATATGAAGTATCTAATCAAGGATTTCGAATACTATTTGATCAAGGAACGGGGACTTTCTTTCAACACGTATTCGGCTTATCTCGCGGATATTCGGGAATACGCCTTGTTTTTAAGGCGGTATCACCATATCGAGAAACCAAAGCTGATCGAACGCAAGCATATCGAAGGCTTTCTCAAGAGTTTGAAGCGTCGTGTCACGACGCGAACGATCGCGCGTAAACTCGCGTCGATCAAAAGCTTCCATCACTTCCTCTTGCTCGAGAAAGAGATCACAGTCGATCACGCCAAGGCATTTGCGGCTCCGAAGCAAAAGAAGAGCTTGCCGAAAGTGCTTGCCGTCGAAGAAGTGGTCGCCTTGCTTGAAGCGATTGACCGCGAGAAGCCGCTCGGCCTGCGAAACCTAGCACTCCTCGAACTCATCTATGGTTCGGGACTAAGGGTAAGCGAACTCCTTTCCATCGAGATTGAAGACATTCATTTGAACAACGCCTATGTCATGGTAAGAGGAAAGGGGGAAAAAGAGCGTATCGTCCCCCTATCGGATATGGCTGTCATCGCCATAAGGAAGTATATCGTTTCCGGCAGACAGGCACTATTGAATCCGCTTCATAAGACGAACGTGCTCTTTTTGAATCAAAAGGGAAAAGGACTTTCTCGTCAAGGCTTTTTCAAAGTTTTAGAGAGACTTGCAGAAAAGGCTGGCATCGAATCCGCCTGTTCGCCCCACACGCTCAGGCACTCTTTTGCAACCCATTTGCTCGAAAACGGACTTGACTTAAGAACACTGCAGATGTTGCTCGGGCACGAGGACATATCGACGACGCAGATCTATACACATATCAGTCAAAAACAGATCAAATCGGTCTATAATCGCACGCATCCGCGCGCGAAAAAGGAGGAGAAAGATGACGTATAAACGAATCTTTTTAATCGTATTGGACAGTCTCGGTATCGGTGAGGCCCCGGACGCCGAGGATTATGGTGATGTTGGTGCGAACACGATTGGGCACATCGCGGAAGCGATGGACCTCGACATACCCAACATGAAAGCGCTAGGTTACGGCAATATCGCACCGATTCGAAACGTTGAACCGGTCGAAAATCCCCAAGCGTTCTTTACCAAAATACAAGAAGCTTCCCTGGGGAAGGATACCATGACGGGTCACTGGGAACTGATGGGTCTCTATATTACGAAGCCGTTTAAGACGTTTACCGAAACGGGATTTCCCAAGGAGCTCATCCATGCCCTGGAACAGAAAACGGGGCGGAAGGTCATTGGAAATGTTGCCGCATCTGGGACGGAAATCATCAAGGAACTTGGTGAAGAACACATGAAGACGGGAAATTTGATCGTCTATACGTCCGCCGATTCGGTTCTCCAGATCGCGATGCACGAAGAGATCATACCGATCGAAGAGCAATATCAGATTTGTGAAATTGCTCGCGAATTGACAATGGAACCAGAATTTCGCGTCGGACGCGTCATTGCGAGACCCTTCCTAGGATCATCCCCGGATGACTTCAAGCGAACAACGAATCGACACGACTATGCGCTTAAACCCTATGACAAGACGACCTTGAACTTCCTCGATGAAGCCGGATTTGACGTCATCGCCTTGGGTAAGATCAATGACATTTTTGACGGTTACGGTATCAATGCCTATTCAAAGACGAAATCGAACGATGACGGCATGAAGCAGATCATTGAAACGGCAAAAAAGGATTTCACTGGACTCTGTTTTTTGAATCTCGTCGATTTCGATGCTCTATACGGCCACCGCAGGGATCCGATCGGTTACGGTAAGGCAATCGAGGCATTCGATGCGCAATTACCGCTTTTGCTTTCGGAACTTGCCGATGACGACATGTTAATCCTGACCGCGGATCACGGAAACGATCCCACCCATCATGGCACCGATCACACGAGAGAATACGTCCCGCTTCTCATCTACTCGAAGCGCTTTACTAAGGGACGTGAACTTCCCGTATTGCAAACATTTGCGGATATCGGTTATTCAATCGCCGAGAACTTCAATACGAAAAAACCCGACCACGGATCATCTTTCATGAAATATGTGACATGACTAAAAAAGAGGGGCCCCCGAATCAATCGGGGGTCCCCTTATGTGTCGCTATCATTCTCTAAGTTCGGTAACGGCGTCTTTGATCGCATCTGCGACATATAAAAGATCATCATCCGTCGTGTCCGCACCGAGCGAAAGACGAATCGTACCGGATAAGTAATCCTTTTCGATATGCATGGCTTTGAGCACGTGCGACGGTTCGATCGAACGCGCATTGCATGCACTTCCCGTTGATACCGCGATTGCTTTCTTGTCGAGTTCGTAGGCGAGTTCCATACCGGCTACGTCTTTAAACGAAAGACTCAAGTTGCCGGAAAGACGACGATCCGATAGATCGGGACCGTTTAGTCGAACATCTGCTACGCGTTCAAAGATGAGTTCCTTGAGAATCTTGGTCTGCCGAGCAAGTTTATGCGAATAGGTTTCTTGGTCAAGGAGCATGAGCTCGAAGGCTTTGGCCATACCGAGGATTCCCGCGACGTTTTCCGTCCCCGCCCGAAGATTCATTTCTTGCATGCCGCCATGGATCAACGGTTCGATCGCGATACCTTTCCGCAAGAAGAGGCAACCCGAGCCTTTTGGTCCGTAAAACTTGTGGGCCGACAAAGTTAACATGTCGATGTCGAGTTGACAAAGATCGATCGTTTCATGTCCAAAAACTTGTACGGCATCGACGTGGAGCGCGACGCCCTTTTTTTTGCATATCTTGCCAATGGATTTGATGTCTTGAATCGTACCGACTTCGTTGTTTCCCCAAATTATCGAGACTAAAAGTGTATTTGCGTTCAGACGGGATTCGAGGTCATCGAGGTCGATGAAACCTTGTCGGTCGACATCCAGTTCGCTGACCGTATAGCCAATTGACTCCATGAATGCGCAAGCATGTAGCGTTGCGTGGTGTTCGATTTTCGTCGTGATGATCTCTTTTTTATCCGGATGCGCGAAAGCATAGCCTTTGATAGCGAGATTGCTCGCCTCGGTTCCGCCCGAAGTGAAGATGATCCGATCGCCTGAGGCGTTCAACCCATCCAATATCGTCTTACGCGCATCGTTTATGAGCTTGCGGATGGGGATGCCAACATGATGAAGGGAAGAAGGATTGCCGAACGATTCGGATAAGAACGGTATCATCCACTTCCTTACTTCATCCTTAACAGGGGTCGTTGCTGCGTGATCCAAGTAAATGGTTTTCATCATTTGACCTCGATATCGATCGAACAGTCCTTGAGGTTTTCGATGTCAAGATCGCTCAGTCGATCGATGTAGTGTAGAAGAGGGATGTTTTTACTGGTCTTTTTGGGAAAAAGATCCATGATCTCATCAACGATCTTTTGCCTCGCGTAGGACTGATGAATGATGCAAGGATCCGGATCGTTGAACAGCTCATCGGACTTCTTTATGATGGCTTGCTCCTTGATCGGCATGCTCAAAGGTCTACCTTTATAGATTCTTTGGTTGTTACAGTGAATTTCGATTCTATATTTCAAGATACCACCTCACGTTAGATAGAATATGTAATAAACGAAAATCGCAAGAAAGACGATCGCATTAAACAGCTTGATCAGATGCAGTTTTTCTCTCATGAACCCCGATACTTCGATGATCGATTGAGTCTTGATGGCGATAAACGAAATGATGATCAGCGGAAGAACAAAAATGAGGTTGTAGACGAATAACAAGAGGATACCTCGCCCTAAGAAGTCGGTAAAATGAATGAGATGAAGAATGGCCGTCAGATATGCTTGTCCCGTACATAAGAACTCGGTGAACGAAATAAGAAGACCGATTACAAACGTAATGACGTATACGAGCGGACTGCCCTCATCCATTTTGTCGGTAAAGGCTTTGATGAGTTTTCGGTTGAACCTTTGAATGGCATTCGGCAGTTGGTTTTTTACTTTTTCGTAACGTTCTTTTCTCGTAACAAGAAAGTCATAGAAGTTGAGAGCGAAAAGAATGAACGCGACGGACAAGATGACCCATGGAACGACTTCTACGATGAAGGAACCGGCACTGAAACGCGAGAGATAGTTGTAGAGAATCGTACCGAAAAGGAAGTAACTGATGAAAATTGCGGAAATAAATGTCATACTGACAAACGTGAGAACACGCTTGTTTTTTGTAAAACCCAGGAGTGAGATGAACATGAGAAGCATTGCGATCGCACAGGGATTGACACCATCAACGAGCCCAAGTAGGATGAAGTACACGAGCGAAAAGTCGCTTGCAGGAGCTTCTGTGATTTCAAGGAGGTTTTCTGAGTCCATGATGCCTTGAATCGTCTCATCATAAACAGCCTCACGGATCGTGCTACGTCCGGAGAAATAAGAAGAACCGACAAAAATAATCGGAACCATGCCGTCATCCATGGGGACGCCGTAGGTATATTGAAAGTCTCTCAAGACTTCAGCGTAACGCGCTTCATCCTCGAGAACGTATTTTTTGATCGAATACCCTGCCGCGATTAAATCCTCGATCACGCCATCGCGCTCTAGTCCTTGACAGTCCTCACAGTAACGTGAAACAAAGTAAATGCCGTCATAGGAAGCCTCCGACTCAGCCTGTGCCTGCAGACCACTTGGGAACAAAGAAAACAAAAAGAGAACAACCAAAAAAAGACTTTTCGTGCGACTAGATTTCATGTGCGTTTCCTCCTGGATGCAATCGACATGTGCAATACATATTATAATGTTTTCTTCGGGATAAGTCAAATTTTTCAAGTCTCAAAACATGAAAACGCATACGCAAAAAAAGTGTCATTTGAGGGTTGAAAAAATGGATAATCATGTTATAATGAGAATGTCGAAAAACGATTATAAAAAAGGAGAGTATCATGAAAAAATTACTAGTATTTTTGCTTGCGCTTTTTGTTGCTTTTGGTATGTTTAGCTGTGGCGGTGACGATGTAGAGGAAGAGGATTACACGTTGCCTGATGAGATTGCTGCTGCAGATCTCGATGATTACATGGACTACCCGAATATGCAGTTCGTCGATGTTCGTAATTTTGATGACAAGATGAAGGGTGGATATATTTTCGGTTTCGAAATGATCCCTTTCTTTGATTACTTAGAATACGAAGACATTCTCGTTCGCATTGATGGATGGAACTTTGAAGAAGCAGCGATTAAAAATGAAAATGCCCTACGCAATCTCTTCCATGAAGACATGAACATCGTGGTTATTTGTGCAGGTGGTACACGTGCCGGTTTCGTTAAAGCAGCCCTTGATCACCTCGGTTATGAAAATGTCTGGAACGCCGGAGCTGTCGGAGACTATAGTGGTGAAAACAAGGTTTTCGGTGATGATGAGCATACGATCGAACTCTTGACAAAAGGTGATTATATTCCTGGCGTATATTACGGAACCGATGATGAAAACAATGTAACTGCTGTTCTTGAAGTCAATGTCAAAGGTGGCATTCAGTCCGTATTCTTCTTCAGTGATGCCGCTGATTCGGAATGGTATGAAGATGCAGTTCTCGTTTCAACGGCCATAGTTGGCAACCAGGGATGGACTGATGTAGAAGACGTGGAACTACCACTAGAAGATTCCTTCACGGCAGCTTTGAATCAAGCAACGGAGTAACGGACGGATGAAAAAAGTACTATTTCTATTGATCGTTTTGGCATCCATGCTTACTCTGGCAGGATGCAATAACAACGATGACGATGGCGAGGAAGCGATCGTTCGTGATAATATTCTTAGGTTCGATCATCTAAATGGACATGGCGATGTCGTCACGAGAGATGCTTATATTCTATTCGAATACGAGATGCGAGATTACGTTAAGTACCAACTCGCATACGTCGCGTGCACGTGCCGTGCACCCGAAGTCAATTACTGGAAAGTTGCTTACGTAGAAATCAACAAATCATCGAACGACATCAAGCGTATCTCGTTCGACCAGGATGGCACTGGCCACTACTTGGCAGGCTTCTGGGGTGATAGTGATCCGATTCCCAATCCGACGAATGCTACCTATGAAGACATGAAAGGCGATTTCATTCCTTGGTTGGTCGGTAAGGATTCTGACGATCTCGAAGGTATTGAAGTCTTCACCAATGAAGAGTATGTAGGCGGCATCCAGAACACGAAGACAATCGAAGAACAGGACTTGATCGACTACTACAGTGGAGCAAGCGTGACCACGAACAACATGATTCGTGTCATGAAAGTATTGCTTGCGTATCACGAAGAAAACTACTGATTCATGATATAATGAAAGAGCACAAGTCCAAGGACCTGTGCTCTTTTCAATACTCATAACGGAGTGATCGTCTATGCGCATCGGCTATATCATATTCACAGTATTCATTCTATTGACGCTGGCGGCGTGCCAAGAGAAGGATCCCAAAACCTATGAAGACTTCGAACATCTCGAATACTGGTCGGAAGTCGATGATCTAGAAGAAGGGAAAATACTCATCTTTTACTATTCTCCCTATTGCCCGGATTGCAAATCCATCCAGGAAGAAGTCGTTGGTTTCAAGGAAACGCATGGTGACAAGGTACCCCTTCACTTCATGATTCCAAGGGATTATCAAGGGACACCTCCGGTTGAACTTAGAAGTGTACCGGCCATTCTCGTTTTTGAGGATCACGCGTTCATCGAAATGATTATCGGAGCGAATAACTGCAAGGCATATTTGTCCGAACTCGCTTCGGATTTGTAGATGACCAAAAAGGAAAATGATAAGCGGCGTGTTGCAACTTGGCAACGCGCCGCTTTTTTATCTCTTGGGAAATCTGCTTTTCACATAAAAGAAAATGATGCCTAATACGATAAACAACGGAACGAGAACGAGTGAGCCAAAGCGTAGTACGCCGACAACACCCTGTTCATAGTTGATCGGATCTAAGAAAGGATAGATGTATTCGGGACGGTCAAAATCAGGATAGGTCAGACGAAGCAAGTCCTTGAAATACGTTGAGGCAAGAAGATAGACGGACATTAAAAAGAGGATCGGATGGACGAAGATGACAAAGATGTTAAAAAACGTAAGTTTAGTATTTATAATCAAAACATAAAATGTTACAAATAGGATTGGTATGATCAGATGTAGCAGGTATTGCATGAAGTTCATTTCCGGAACGTAGGATGTCAACAACACGTTGAAGATGATTCCTGTAACCGATATATCGACAGCAGCAATATAAGCAAGAATATGGAATGATCGTGCTTTTCGAAATCCTAGAACATACAGTGAAAGGACGATGAAGACTATGACATTGCTCTGGGTGGTATAGTAGAAGGATGTAGCGATCAACGCATGAGCAGGGTCATCGTTTCTTAATGCTCGTGCCATCAGTAGAATCATACCAAGAAGTGAAAAAAGAAAAGTTAGAAGAACCAGTCCTTTTTTTAGCATGTAGTGACTCCCCCGCAATCAGCAATTAGGATGACGCGTGATGTCATCGTTTGAAAAACGTTTCGATCTCATCGTGACTTTGAAAGACGCTTAGCGCGAACATGAGTTTAATTCGTGCTTTTTGACTATTGAGGTTATTGACGAAAATCACACCCAAACGACGCAAGTGATCACCGCCACCCTCGTAGTCGTAGGTATCGAGGACACGACCGATCGGGCATCGTGATGTCAGGATAACGGGGATATTATTTGTAATCGCTCGCTTGATTCCATCAACCATGAGCGGTGGAACATTGCCACGTCCAAGAGCCTCAATGATGATGCCGCGTACTCCATGGTCAACCAAAAAGTTTAGTAGAAGCGAACTCGATCCGGCATAAGCCTTGACGATTTCAACATGCTCGACAAGGTTTTCCGGTTTCAAGTGTGTCATGGTTACTGGGGTTCTACGGTAGTATAAAACGGTCTCCTGGTCAATGATTCCGATGGGTCCGAACTGTAAGGACTTGAAGGTATCGAGGGCAAGTGTGTCCGATTTTGTGACTTCGCTTGCGGCGTTGATTTCATCATTCAAAACAACGAGTACGCCGCGGTTCTTGGATTTTTGACTTGACGCCACAAGGATCGAGGATACAAGATTGCTCATACCATCGTAGCCAAGCTCGGAGAAGTTGCGCATTGAACCCGTGAAAACAACGGGCTTTTTTTGTGCGAAATAAAGGTCTAAGAAGTAAGCGGATTCTTCGAGCGTATCCGTTCCATGCGTAATGACAACACCATGAATCATAGGGTTTTCTAAGTAATGTTCCGTCAGACGAGCGAGCTTCAGCATGTCACTCGGTTGCATGGAAGGGGACGGTTTCATCGAAAACTGAAACGGTATGAGGTCAATGCCTGTGAGCTCCGATTGGATGTTTTCGAGCAATTCATCCTGATTGTCCGTAATGATAGCTTTTTTTGTTTGTCCATGTTTTTCCATGGAAATCGTACCACCTGTAAAGATGATTGCGACTGTCTTTTTTTTCATAGGATCACCAACTTTATTGTAACACAAAGGCGACGTTTCAGAGATTGAAATCGTAAGTTTACCATAACTGTATTTTTTCGAGTGATATGGACATTCGTTAACACGGAAGCGAAATTTGTAACATTTTAGGTTTTCAACATTTCCACATAATATCTATTGACCGCACAGTTAAAGTCATAACTAAAGGTTTACATAATATATATTATACGCACACATAAGAGATAAAAAATGCCGGTCATTTGCAATAAATGACCTTACGGTTTGTGCCTTTATCTCATATATATACCTATATGTTATCATATTAGGAAATAAATATATTCATAAATTTGATATGAGTATGATAAAAGATTTGTACGTTTTGTTTTAAGCGATCCAAATATCTTTTTGTCTATGATTGGTAAGCTCGTTCGCTCAGACGCTCTAAGCGCATCTGAAACGCGTATTGTTCATAAAAATCGCTTCTTCTTGTTCATCTCTAATAGAAGCATATGCAATCATTAGTCGAGCGTATCCAATCGAGTTTAGCATTCCAAACTAACATGATATGTGATACCTCTAATAGATAGGATCGTCAATCACTCGACCGTTTTCTATCCCTTCTTATGAGCTCGATTGATTCCATCAAGTGATACATGCAACACGGTAACTGAACTTTTTTTTATTCTACTTCTTGTGTTTGCTGATCGATCCATTCGCACACGTTCTCATCAAGGATGATCCATTGGATATGAGACCATATCAAAAGTCCGGACCTTTACCTCAATCTTTATTGACCCCTTTTGATAGGGTTTCATATGAGCGATTGAACGTGCACGTCTTCCATGAATCAGCTGTTCATTCGCTCTAAAGGGATGGCATATTTTTTTAGTTCGGGTTTTTTATATCTCTGCGTTTCATTTAAATGCAATCGTATTTCGAATACCTTAAAGCATATGATGCACGTGGTAAACGAAATGCTAGCTCGCTTTCATTTCGACCATATAACGCGGATCGATCCGACCAAGTATTGAGCTTAGAGTATTCGCATGGGTCGGCATGCTTCTTCTTCTTTTTGATATAGGCCAAGTCGACGATTCGGTCACGTCCCTATAAATATAAAAAATATATTACAAGTAAATATCGTTAAATGTATAGATATAGTAAACATACGATTTTTTCATTTTATAGGCTCTTATCCTGCTGATCATCAGAAAAATACACGGGACTGATTAGTCCAATCAAACCAATACATGATCGTTCTGACTTCTTATCATCTTCGACATGGAATCGAATCACGCGTAGGTAAGGTGGCGATGATCCGTCTTCAACGGACCGTGCATCGTATAGACTCTGATCTGTTTTTATCCTGCTTACCATATCCAACTGATCGCGAATCGTTCATCAGAGCAGGTATTATATAGGGGGTTCTCACTACCGCACGTTAAATGATTTTTGGTAGGAATCCCCGTTAATCTCTACAAGAGTAAACAAGAGAATGCATGGGTCGTGTGAATACAATAATGATCGATCATATTCTATGTGTGCACCACGCCTGCACTTTAAACGTTGAATGTCATGCATACACTTCTTTTTCGAAGGGCTCTTTCATAGATCATCAATAAACGGTTGTTCATACGTTTTGCTCGAAGCGCTATCTTGCGATCTAGCTGACGAGACGAATTAAGAGTCTGGTCTAGGAACCGATGTCTCATGTTTTAAGTCCCTGTGTCTTATTGAATACGTGAACCATCTTCTGTTTGTTCTCTTATATGGTGCTTCCATAGGAAAACAAACTATTCATAAGAATTACAAAGAAATAATGACGATCACTATGTTTAGTATATATAAACATACGAATAGATCTATTTATATATATTAATTATATATTTATATATACGCCATCGAAAGTCTTTAAAGCGATATTCTCATACCCCATTCGACGATATATCAGAACCAAAAGAAAAAGGGGCTTTCCCCTTTTCGTTTACTTCGCAATGAATCTTAGGATGTCATCGGTAATATCATCGAGCACATCGACGAACGGTGAATGTCCGCATTGGTCATACTCGATTAATGTGGAGTGACTCTTGAGTGCTTCGTAGTTGTCCTTGATCATGCTGTCCGGTACGGTAATATCCTGTTTTCCTTTTGTGTGCAAAACCGGAACTTCGATTTTTTGTATCGTATTGGTGCCGTCCGTGTAGTAATTGTTCTGACTCGACATGTTCAGATTGGCGAGTGTCCAATCGGCATCGAGTAGATTCCTTTGCTTGAGTGATTCCTTAATCCAGAGTTCATTGTCCTTGGGATCAGGTTTGTTTACGGTATAGATCATCTGGTCGAAAACGTAGTTCATCGTATCGAAATCGTTGTTCTTCTGCGCCATGAATAGAGGCAATACTTGAACGTGATCTTCGATAAGCTCATCAGCGGATTTATAGGTCGCACCAACGATTGGCTTACCTTGTTCATCCTTCTTGAAAATCGGATATCCCTTGTGCGTTGTCGAATGAACGAGAATTAATTTTTCCACTCGGTGGGGATGATTCGCTGCGAGTTCCATGGCAACTCCGCCTCCAAGTGACCAGCCGAGGACTACGGCTCGATCGACATTTAGAGCATCCATGAAGAGGGCGACGTCGTCCGCGAAGTCGGCCATCTTTTCGATGCGGTCATGATAGGTTGAATCACCAAATCCGCGCAGATCGCAAGCAAGGACGTGAATGGTTTTCGGTAGTTTTTCCAAGAGTGTCGAAAAGTGTAGACTCGAAGAAAAATTTCCATGAATCAACAGGAGTTCTTGCTCGCCC
Organism: uncultured Acholeplasmataceae bacterium; assembly: GCA_964444805.1. Lineage (GTDB taxonomy): Bacteria > Bacillota_I > Bacilli_A > Acholeplasmatales > Acholeplasmataceae > RECG01. The sequence goes on from CAYUIK010000094.1 coordinate 15,469, forward strand.
TTTCCTTGTTCGAGATAACTGAGTGTTTCTCCGTTTTTGAGTGTGACGTATTTCTTTTTCATGTATTTCCTCCAATAATCAGATTGAATATGTGGTATCGGCTGCGTTAACGAATCCGATGATCATTGTTACAAACAATAGGGGGCTCTCATACATCGAGGCATGACCAACACCAGGGAGCATGACGAGTTCAGCATGACGGATGTGTTCTTTCAAGTACTTCTGATTCGCAATCGGTGTCAGATAGTCCTCATCCGCAGCGATGATGAGCGTTGGACACGTAATCCGATCTAAGTCTTTTCTGACATCATAGGACTCCGCACTGTTCGTTAGACGCTCCATTTGATCGAGAAACTCCGGGTTCGAAAAGATCGGTATGAGATATGCTTCTCTTCGTTTCATCCAATCGAGGTTCTTCTCATAGAAGCTCGGGGAATAGATCACGGGAATCGTTGCCTGGTAATACGTCTTGCCGTCCCTGTTCTTGCCGATCGCATTCCACTGCCAACCGATCTCTTTCAACCACGGTGAGGTGTATGCGCTCGTGTTGAAAAGAATGAGACGACGAACTTTATTTGGGAAGGTTGTCGCATAAAGCAGTGCGACTTCACCGCCATAGGATATGCCGACAAGGTTGATCACATCAAGGTTGAGCTGATCGAGAAGGGCCTCGATCAGATCGACTTGAATATCGAGCGTATAGTTTTCGCCGTCGAGTCGCTCGCTTTGACCTTGATCGAAGAAATCGAGACGTATGACCTGATTACTGGCGGTAAGCGCGTGCAAAAAGGGATCCCAACTCTTCGTTGACATCATGATGCCGTTTAAGATAAGGATCGGTTCTCCGGATCCGGCAACGGTGTAGAAAACGTTTTTGTCATTGACGTTTAAAATGGGCATGCTTCTACTCCCTGATATAGCCAAGCGCGATGGCATCTCTCGTGAGTTTTTCACGGAACTTCGGATGGGCGATGCTGATCAAAAGACGCGTGCGTTCGGCCACGGACGTACCGCTCAGTTTGACGCAACCGTATTCGGTGACGACGTGATCGACATCGCTTCGTGCGAGCGTGACCCCTGCTCCGGGCTTTAATGTTGGAACGATTTTCGAGATTTCCTCACGTTCGCCGGTCTCCTTGTTGAGGACATTCGCGGTTGAATAAAGCGTAATGAAACTCATGCCGTTCTTGCTGTTCTGAGCGCCTACTGCGGTATCACTCTGTCCGCCGGTGCCACTGAAATGTCGCGTTCCGATCGATTCACTCGCACATTGTCCGGTGAGGTCGACTTCGATGGTCGTATTGATGGAAACCTGATTGTCATTTTTCCCGATTTCATGGGGGTCATTGACGTAATAACCGTTTAGTACCTGTACGCTCGGATTATTGTCGATAAAGTCATAGAGCTCTTTCGTACCGAGCGCGAAACAGCATACGTGCTTGCCGACGTGCGTGTTTTTCTTTTTGCCGGTAACGACTCCGGCCTTGACGAGTTTCATGAGACCCGTTGTGAGCATTTCCGTATGTATACCGAGATCCTTTTTGTCCATCAAGGCGTGTGCGACGGCATTCGGTATTCCGCCGATACCGAATTGTAGTGTCGCTCCATCAGGGATCTTTTCGGCGATGTATCCACCAATTTTCAAGTCGCGTTCATTCGGTTCGATTTCGGGGAGTTCCGGGACGGGATAATCGACATCGATCATGTAATCGATCTCGCGAACATGCAATTCGAGATCGCCGAACGTGCGAGGGAAATTGGGATTGATTTCAAGAATGACGAGATCCGCTTGGGCGATCGCTTCTTTCTCATAGACATTGGAAAGAGAAAGCGATACGTATCCGTGTTGATCCGGTGGTGTTGCCGTACCGACAAAGATGTCGGTCTTCGTGTGCGCGAATCGTCTGCGACCTGCAAGGTGCAGGTGATTCGGTATATAGGATATGTTCCCGTTTTTGAATGCTTTTCTTACCGATGGTCCGAAAAACCAACAGTCAACTGAAAAATGGTCAACGAGTTTCGGATCGGTAAAATAATCACAGGTCGCCATGGGTAAACAGTTGGTGACCGCAATCTTCTTGTCATCATGCGCGACGAGGTGTAGTTTTTCAAGAAATGCCCTTGGTTCGGCTGCGGCCATGGCCGAGACGATCGTATCACCGTCCTTGACGAGTCTAATCGCTTCATCAACGGTGATGGTTTTTGGTGTTTTCATATGCTTGCCTCTTTTCAAGAACAGTATAGAGAAGGGAGAGTTTCCTCTCCCTGCCCATTACGTGATTACTGTTGTTATTTTGCTTCAATCGTTTCGATACCTTCGATGTCACGAACTTTAGCCCAACTCCAGTTGATACGATTTTCATCTTCATCAAGAACGGGTGAAAGTTTGAGGAGTGCCATCGAGGCAATACCCCAGCGTTTACCATCGGAAAAGTCAACGAAGCCACCCATGGGGATTTCGATATTTTGGGATTCCATCGCTTCGATATAGGACTCCCAAGTCAGCTCTTCATCACCGACACGCTTCAAGCCTTCAACGAAGATGGAGGCGGCGATATAACCGGCCATGGCATAAGCATTGGCGGTAAAGTTTCCCTTGCCGTCCGGATCATCATAACCGGCAAGTGTCATGACATTGACGAATTGCCAGTACTCATCGGAAAAACCGGCAGTACCTTCGGGATCAACGATGTCGATCCAAGCGTTCGCATAGATGTCGAATGCATAGTCGGTAGCGGCATCAACCGATGTCGCATCCGCGTTGACGTAGGATGTGAAGACGGGTACGTGCAAGCCTTGGTCGTTGAGTACGTTGATGGCAACCTTGAACGGAGGTTGATTCGATGCGACGATGATCGCTTCGACGCCTTCATTGAGAAGGTCGATGACCGCCGTTTCGAGAGTCGCTATGTCTTCAGTCGAGAATGGCTTGTAAATGAAGTCATCTTCTCTGCCACTCAATTCCGCTTCGAATTCGATGCCTTCCAAAATGGAATTTCCGTCATCTGCTGTCGTATGAAGCACGCCGACTTTCGCGTCTTCAGCGAGCTTCTGATCGTTTTCCGGTCCAAATACGGATTCATTGAGTGCACGTGCGGTCATGACGCGTCCATCGGTCAGATAGATCGGTTGAACAGCCATAACCGGGTTCATCGGTGATTCCTGGAAGTAGAGGTCGTTGATACCGGTTGCTGCGTAAACCATGGGAACACCGATTTCTTGGATGTAGTCGATCGTACCACCGACAGTCGGTGTACCGAAATGCCCGACGAGTGCGAATACTTCATCTTCTTCGACGAGCTTCTTGGTGTACGTGCTACCGGTTGCCTGGTCGAATCCGTCGTCATAAGTTACGAAACGGAGCTCACGTCCGGCGATACCACCTTCATCTTCGTTGATCATCCGGAAGTATGCCTCGATACCCGCGTTGAACGGAATTCCGACTGCAGAAAATCCTCCGGAAGTGGCGGCGGTGTTACCGACAACGATTTCCGTATCCGTGACGCCTTGAACAACAATGCCGTCTTCTACTTCAACGCATGCTGCGATCGCGAACAATCCAGCGACGGCGATGATTAGAAATAAAATCTTTTTCATAATTTCTCCTTTTTTTTTGCCCTTAGGCTTATTTTCACTGCCTCTTTTAGGCAGAGTGTTACCAACTTTTTTTACTTTGAACCGAGATATGCATTGACGAGTGATTCGTCCGAAAGCAGTTCTTTGCCGGTTCCTTCACTCTTGATCTTTCCGAGTTCGAGCACGTAGACATAGTCCGCAATTTTAAGTGTCTGATAGGCGTTCTGTTCGACCAATAGGATCGTGCGCCCGCTCTTCTTGATCTCACGGATGATATCGAAGATGTTTTTAACGATCATTGGTGCGAGTCCGAGTGAGGGTTCATCGAGGAGTAAAAGTTTCGGACGTCCCATGAGCGCTCGACCGATCGCGAGCATCTGCTGCTCACCACCCGAGAGTGTGGATGCCTGTTGTTTCTTTCTTTCTTTAAGAATGGGAAAGTAACCGTAGACTTCTTCAAGCGACTCGCGGATCATGGTCTGAACCCGCATGCCTTTTTGATTTTTGAGGGAATATGCGCCAACACGCAAATTTTCTTCGACGGTTAGGCCGTTTAGGATTTGCCGTCCTTCCGGCGATTGCATGATGCCCTTTGACGTAATCTTGTAGGCTTCCTTGTTCGTGATCGGATCACCGTCATAGGTAATCGATCCGCTTTTCGCCTTGACGCCTCCACTGATCGTCTTGATCGTCGTCGTCTTGCCGGCACCATTGGCACCGAGTACGGCGACGATCGATCCTTCGTTAACGCTCATGTTGATGCCTTTAATCGCCCGAACGATTCCATAGTCGACGACGAGATCTTTGATTTCGAGTAAAGCCATGTCACTCACCACCCAGATAGGCTTCTTGGACCGCGATGTTCCCCTTGATTTCACTTGGGGTTCCAATGGCGATCTTTTTGCCGAAGTTGATCGCGCAGATCGTATCACAGATGTCCATGACGAGTTGCATGTCATGCTCGACGAGAAAGATCGTTGCGTCGTAATCCTTTTGAATCTTTTTGATCGTTATGGCAAGTTCCCGTGTTTCGGCATCATTCAGTCCGGCTGCGGGTTCATCAAGAATAATCAGATTCGGACGTGTCATGAGCGTACGTGCGAGTTCGATTTTCTTTAAAACACCGTAAGGCAAACCGATTGGATAGGCGTCGCGATAAGCGATCAGGTTGAGATCCGTAAGAATTTTCGTCGCTTTGGCGTACTCGATGCGTTCCTCTCGTTTGAGTCTACGGCTGTGAACGAGATGTGCAAAAAAATTCGTTTTGTACGTACTATGCGAACCGATCAGCATGTTGTCGATCACGGAGAGTTCGAGGATGAGTTCAACGTTTTGAAACGTTCGGGCAATCCCTTGTCGGATGATATCATGGACGGCGTAATCGTTGAGATCGACGACCTCATCGTTACGATTTCGATAGTACATGTTGCCGGCATTCGGTTTGTAAAATTGCGTGATGCAGTTGAACACGGTTGTCTTGCCGGCACCGTTAGGCCCGATCAATCCGAAGACTTCGCCTTTTTTGACGGAGAACGACAGGTCATTGACGGCTTTGAGTCCACCGAACATCATCGTTAAATGATCGATTTCAAGGATATTATGTTCAAGACGTTCTTGTAAATCCACTGAAACGGTGCTTTCAAGCAGTGAGTTCAAGGCTTGTCTTGCTTCTAGAAGATTTTGCCTTAGTGTCTCGAGCTGTTTTTTTCGCTTCGCTTCTTCTTTTTTATAAGCGATTTCAACACGATGGTCGTGCTCGCTCTTTCTCTTCGCAAATGCTTTTTCGAGCTCATCTTTTTTCGCATGATAGAGACGGATCTGTTCTTCTACGGTGTGATCTCTCGCTTGTCTGGCAAATTTCTGTTGTAAACTGGCGATTTTACGTTCGAGTTCGTTTTTAAGCTCGCTATGTTTCTGATCCCTTAAATCGTCATCGTTCTTTTGGGAAAACCGATGAAGCAAGGCCCGTTCTTTCAGGCGATATTTGTCTTTGAGTGCGTTGATGCGATCACGCGTCATGTATTCCTGATATTCACGGTCAGTCAACGTCTTGATTTCGCGGGGAAGAAGGATGTGCTTGTGCTTAGCTTTGAGTCGTTTAAGTTTTTGATCACGTTTCTCTTCGAGTGATTCCCGATAAATTGGCAGAAACGATTCCAAATAGTAGATTCGGTCTTCGAGACGGCGAATACGTGACCGGAGCAAACGCGCCTTAAACTTCTTTACCATATCGATGCTCCTTCCACTTCTTCATGATGAGATGGTATCCTTTTTGGATGCCTTGTCGAATGTCTTTGAACAACCGAACGATTCCCCCCGGATAGAACATGACCACGAGAATGATCAATATACCGTTTAGAATGAAATAGGCGCTCGTGTATTCCATGAAAAATGGGATGCGTTTGAAAATGAGATCATTCATGCCGAAAACGATGAACGCGCCAGCCAAGACACCATAGATCGATTTCGTCCCGCCGATTACAACAGCTGCGAGTATGTTTAAAGAGAGGGCGAGACCCCAACTCGATGGATGGGACACGAGTTTATTCATAAAATAGAGTGTACCACCAAGACCGGCCAAAACCGTTGCGATAATAAAGGCGAGCAAACGATATTTTAAAACGCTGATCCCCATGGCTTGGGCGGCAGAGGTGCTGTTTTTCATGGCGAGCATCGCTCTTCCGGTCGGACTGTTGATGAGGTTGACGATACCGATCATGACTAGAGCAAGCGTGAGTATGATGAGATAGAATGAAACCGTGAAGCGGTCGCTTTGTTTGAATTCCCAGATTAAAAAATTCATGCGGAAAAGTGAAAATCCCGCTTGTCCGCCGGTTACGTCATTGAACTTGCGAAAGATTTCCACGAGAATTTCCGAAATCCCGAGCGTAATAATAGCTAGATAAATGCCTTGGATGCGCAAAGAAATGAAACCGACGATGACACCGAGTGTGATCGAAGCGGCAATACCAAGGACAACACCGAGTATCGCCGGCAAGCCAAGCGTCCCCGCCACATAACCGAGGATGTAGGCGGACAAACCGATGAATCCAGCGGTACCGAGGGAAGCCAAACCGGCATATCCTAGTAACAGCGTAAAGCCTAAAGCGACGATGTAATAAATGATGACCGGTGCGATTAGGTTGATCGTTGACGGTTGAATTAAACCGGCAATGCCGAGAATTTGCAAGGCATAAAGGATTGCTGCCGTCAAGAGGATACCGAAATAGGGGTGTTTGACATAGATGTCGATACGCTCTTTTAAAGCTTTCCTCGTTGTTTTTACTACTCTGTTTTCGAGTTCCATGTCTACACCTTCTTTGCTGTGCGCTTGCCGAGTAGACCGGCCGGCTTAATGAGAACGATCAGCAAAATAATGAAATAAGCGATCGCGATATTCCAAATCCCAGCGACTCGGGAAAGATAAACAGTCATAACGGGGATGAGGATCGCTCCCACGATGGGCCCGATAAACGTCGTGAATCCCCCTAGAACGGCCGATAGGAAACCGTTGACTTGCATGAAAACCATAAAATTAACCGATAGAGTTTGAATGGTGGGGGC
>CAYUIK010000095.1:0-15038 GCA_964444805.1 uncultured Acholeplasmataceae bacterium
CGTGCTTTATGCGCTTGATGCCATCACGGGGAAAATCGATCAACTCGTCAACCATAAAGACGATCCGATGGGTCTAGCGGCCTTTGAGAAGGCACTGATCGAATCGATCGAAAAGAGACGGGTGAATCAACCGGTTTTAAAATCCTTGCAGCACATCCGGAGGCGGCTGGGCAAGGATTACGATTTTTTGGAGTTCCTTGTCATGATCGATGCCAGAAAGCGTGATTTCGAACACAAGGGCTTTCAAACGCTCGACGAGCTCTACGCTTATGGCGACGACATCCATGGTGCCCGCATCGCGGCGCTCGTCAAACCTTTTGTCAGGACATACGATGAAAAGACGAAACGATGCGTAGAAACGCTCGGACGAGCAATGACCATGACCAGAACGCTGCGCATGATCGGCGATGACTACCGTATGGAACGCATCTATGTTCCTAGAAACGCAATGACGAAGGCGCGCTATTTGTCCTATGAACTCAGACATGCCACCATCAACGATTCCTTTGTCAAGCTCTTTGAAGATCTCGCGAAACAGGCCGAAGCGGATTTTAACGAGGTGCTGCTTCACATCACGTGTTTTCCCAGAGCGCTCAGAAAAATGATCACCTACATCGTCGTCATCGAAAAGAATCGAATCGAAGCCTGTCGAAAAGACGACTACGAAGTGTTCTATCAGAACCATGAACTCGACCGAGAAACGAGAGAAGCCATCTATCGGTCATATCTAAAACATCGAATCAGGAGGAAAGCGAAAAAGACCGCTTGAATATCTTATGAACAATAAACGGATCACGCCGATCAAAGTCAAACAGAGCGATGAAAACAAATCCTACATTCTTTATTGGATGCAGCAGGCACAACGCGTTCAATACAACCATGCGCTCGAACACGCGATTCAGACCGCCAATCGAAAAGGTTTGCCGCTCGTCGTTTATTTCGGTTTGACGGATCGCTTTCCCGAGGCGAACGAAAGGCATTACGCCTTCATGCTGGAAGGACTGAGCGAAGTCGAACGACTCTTGAAAAAACTAAAAATCGCTTTCGTTGTGAAGAAGGGGTCGCCGGAAAAGGCGATTAGACCGCTTTTAGAAAAGAGCGAAGCGCTCATCATGGATGAAGGGTATCTGACGGTTCCCAGATCATGGCGAAAAGACGTCTGCCAGTACGTCTTCGATCAGGACTTCGACATGGCTGTCGATGTAATCGATACGGACCTTATCGTACCGGTCAAAGTCGCCTCGAACAAGGCCGAATACGGTGCTTATACGATCCGGCCGAAGATCAAGAAGATCTACCAGAATTATCGTGATTTTTCGCATCTTTCCGTCTACCGGGGGACCCGATATCAAGGGATCTCATCCGATTTCGACTTAAGCGATCCCGATCGCACGCTTGCCCAACTCGATCTTGATCGTTCGGTGAAACGCAGTATCCATTTCAAGGGCGGCTATATCGAAGCGAGCAGGCGCATCGCTCATTTTCTTGAAAACAAGGTCAATCGCTACCAGGATAGCAACGATCCCGGACTCGATTTGACATCGAAGCTGTCGCCCTATCTGCATTTCGGTCAGATTTCGGCCCTGGACATCCTCGAACGCATCTTTTTGGCACTCGAACAGCAACACATCGATGGAGCAGGCGTCGATGGCTTCATCGAGCAATTGCTCATTCGTCGTGAACTCGCATTCAACTATGTTTACTACCATAAAGGATACGATCGTTTCGCGACGATGACGGAACCGTGGGCATACCGAACCATGGAAGAACACGAAGGCGATGCGCGTCCGACACTCTATCGCTTGAAAGAGATCGAAAGAGGCGAAACGGATGACCCCTATTTCAATGCCGCCATGAAGGAGATGAGGGAAACCGGCTACATGCACAACTACATGCGGATGTATTGGGCCAAGAAGATCATGGAGTGGACGCAAGACTACAAGACCGCATATGAACGGATCATGATGCTCAACAACACATATTTTATCGATGGACGCGACCCCAACAGTTATGCCGGTGTCGCCTGGTGCTTCGGGAAGCACGATCGCGCTTGGATAGAACGAGCGATTTTTGGGAAGTTGCGCTATATGAACGCGAACGGACTGAAACGGAAATTTGCGATCGACGATTATGTTTCTCGCATGGATCGCTTGCCTGAAAAGGATATGAGTTGACTTAAAGATGCATTCGTCTATAATGAGAGTATAAACACATCAGGGAAATTGTAGGTTTAAAGATGAAAAAAACACGTAAAAAGCGACCGGCAATCAAGGATGTTGTGCCGCTTTCCGAATTGATCAGGAACCAGAAGGGAAAAGTCGTTTCCCTCAATAACGACGACAAGGCGTTGCGGAGACGCTTTTTAGACATGGGAATTACCGAAGGCGTGCAGATCAAAGTCAAAAAGCTCGCACCACTCGGGGATCCCGTTGATATTGAGCTCAGAGGTTATGAACTTTGCATTCGCAAGCGTGATCTCGCGCTCATCACGGTCGAGGTCATGTCATGAAAATTGCACTCGTAGGCAACCAGAATTCCGGAAAAACGACACTTTTCAACTTATTGACCGGAACGAATCAAAAGATCGGTAACTGGCCCGGCGTCACGATCGAAAAAAAAACCGGGATTCTTCGTGGTTCGAACCACGAGATCACGGATTTGCCGGGTATCTATTCGCTTTCTCCGTATAGTCTCGAAGAAGAAATCTCGCGCAAATATCTTTTCGATGAGGACATCGATCTCATCATCAACATCATCGATTCGACGTCGATCGAACGCAGTCTCTATTTGACGACGCAACTCTTTGAACTCGACATTCCTGTTATTGTCGCGATGAATATGACCGATCTCGTCTTGAACAACGGGATCCGAATCGACCTCGAAATACTCGAACATGCACTCGGTACGACGCTCATACCGATTTCCGCTTTAAAGAAAACCGGGATCGTCGACCTCATTCAGGCGATCAAAGAGAAACGTTACCGAACAGCGAAGGATCACCGCATGTTCGACCATGAGCTCGAAGCAGCGTTAACGAGAATCGAGGACGAGCTCGAGGGCGAACATAAACGCTTCATCGCCGTTAATCTCGTCGAGGAAGACATGCGTTTCGTATCCTACCGAACACCCACGATTGACGCGATCGTCAACGAGATCAAAGAACATTATATGCGCGACATGGAACAGATCATTGCCGATGAACGCTATCGTTACATCGAATTCATTCGGGATGATGCGATCAAAGTGACCCATCAGAACCGAACGATGACGGATCGGTTGGATACGATTTTCCTCAACCGCGTGTTCGCGATACCGATTTTTATGGTGATCATGTTCATGGTCTACTATCTCGCCGCCGGACCCATCGGGGGCTGGACAGTCGGTTTGGTCGAGGTTGTCTTCGAATCTTTCAGTGACAGGATGACCGTCTTTCTGCAAAACGTCGGGGCCTCCCCGTGGTCGACGAGTCTCGTCGTCGACGGGATGATTGCCGGTGTCGGCGCCGTCCTCGGTTTCGTGCCACAACTCATGATCCTCTTTCTTCTGATCTCGTTGCTTGAAACGAGTGGTTACATGTCTCGGATCAGTTTTTTCTTGGACAAACTCTTCCAAAGAGTCGGTTTGTCCGGTAAATCGCTCATTCCTTTCATTATCGGTAGTGGTTGTAGCGTACCGGCGATCATGTCGGCTAGAACGATCTCCGATGAAAAAGAAAAAAAGATGACGATCATGTTGACGCCGTTCATTCCGTGTAGCGCCAAACTCCCGATCATCACGCTTTTCGCGGGTTATTTCTTTCAGAACCGTTCCGGTTTGATCAGTGCGTCGCTCTACTTCATGTCGATCGCGATCATTTTGGTTTCCGCATTCATTTTGAAAAAGGTCTATTTCAAAGGGCGGACATCGAGCTATATTTCGGAACTCCCGAAATACAAACTACCCAGTATGAGATACGTGACATACGACGTATCCGGTAAGACGCTCGCGTTTATCAAAAATGCCGGATCAATCATTTTGTTGGCTTCGATCATCATCTGGTTTCTCATTTCGTTTTCCTGGAATTTGACCTATGGCGTCGACACCGAAGCGAGCATGCTCGCTTCGATCGGTAACGCGATTTCCTTCATTTTCTATCCGATGCTCGGCGAGATGAGTTGGGGGGCGAGCGTCTCGGCCATTCAGGGGTTGATCGCCAAGGAACAAGTCATTTCCTCGATGGCGATCATCGCCGGATTTTCCGAGCAATCCTCGGATAGCCTGTTGATCTTCGGAAGTGAGACTTTCGCCTTTTTCACCCCGGCGTCCGCTTACGCATTCATGGCTTTCAATCTATTTAGCGCACCTTGTTTTGGGGCGATCGCCGCCATGCGCAAAGAACTCGGATCGACGAAAGAGATGCTCGCGGCCGTACTCTATCAGACGGGTTTGGCTTGGACGATCGCGGTTTTGATCTTTCAGATCGGATCGCTATTCGAAGGAGTGATCTAGATGACATGCGCCGATATCGTCATACTCGTTATCGTTTCTGCCATCGTCATCAGCGTCCTTTACGCCAGGTTCAAGGCCAAGGACAGTCCGTGCAAGGGGTGTGCCTACGCCAAGCATTGCACGGATGGGTGTTCGATTGTTTCAAACAAAAAGGACCGAAAATAAGGTCCTTTTTGTTTGTCATTTTTTGGGTGGTCGCGGGAAGAAAACGCTCGTCTTTTGGGCGTAAGCCTGAAAGACTTCGTTGTCCTTGTACTTCTTTTCGAGTAGAGGAATGCCGGATACGAAGAGGAGCAAATACGTGATCAGGCCGGGTCCGACGATACCGAAGAAGGCGATCGGTTCGAGGGATGCGATCGAAATGACGAAGATTCCCCACCACATCATCGTTTCACCGAAATAATTGGGGTGTCTCGTATAGGCCCATAGGCCGGATTGCAGAATTTTTCCTTTGTTTTCCGGATTTTTCTTGAAGTCCTTGAGTTGTTTGTCGCCAAGCGCTTCGAAATAAAAGCCAACGAACCAAAGGAGGACGCCGATGACGTAGATGATGGTGGGCACGGGTCCGATTAGCCTGGAGTCGACCATGAAGACGAGTTGAATCGGTAGAGAAATGATGAAGAGCAGGATGCCTTGCAGCATGAAAACGTAGAGGAAGGATTTTAAGGGAATGTTCGTTTTCCATTTTTCCTTCATCTGGACGTAACGATAGTCTTCCGGTTTGTTCCAGTTGCGAAGACCGAGATAGAAGAAGAGTCTAGATCCCCAGATCAACACGAGTGCGGTAATCATCAGGTTCGCCAAGGTGAGAGCTTCTTTGGTCGTGATCAGACTCGTGATCGCGACGACCATGAAGCCGAGGCCCCAGGCGATGTCGGCGAGTCCGTTGTTTTTCTTGACCTGGGCAATGAAAAACCAGATCGTAAAGTAAACGAAGAGTACGACGACATTAGTTAAGAGTACTTCCATCTTTATCATCCTTTCTGATATAGGCGATGGCGACGGTACCGATACCCGCGCTCATCGCGACGATCGTCGAGATGTCCATGATGTATGTCGGTTCTTTACCGATGATCTCGGTGTATGTTTTCGTGTAGGCATCGGCACGGTCCTTGGCATTGGCGTGAACGATCGCATAGGATTCGATCCCGTACATATCCTGAATCTGGCGGACGTGATTTTCAATGATCTTATTGCTTTTCCTGATGCTGAGAGACTTGTCGAAGATGATGCCGTTGCCCTCGTCATCGATCGAGATGACGGGTTTCAAGTTAAGGATTTTTCCGATTAGGCCCGTTACCTTTTTGACACGTCCGGAACGGACCATGTATTTCAAGGTTTGGACGCTAACTAGGATCTTGGCACGGTTGCGCATCGCTTCAATGGTCGCTACGATCTCATCGATCGACTTGTCCTGACTGATGAGTTTGGCGGTTTCAAGGGCGAGCAATCCTTCGGCTCCCGAGTTCTGTTTGCTGTCGATGATCCGGATGTCCTGGTTCGGGAAAGATTTTGCTGCGGTCACGAACGATTGGTACGTCCCACTCATTTTGCCGGAAACGGTCAAGACGATGATCTTATCGTAATAACTCGTCAGGAAAGAAAAGTAGTTTTCCAGATTTTTCGGGTTCGGTTGGCTCGAAGTCGGATAGACTTTGAGCGAATCCATCATCTCATAGAAACGTGCGCTTTGAATGGTCAGTTTGTCGTAGTAATTCGAGTCGTTGATCATGAGGTTCAAAGGGTACATGTTGACCTGGTATTGATCGATGAAGGACTGCGGAAGATCGGCGATCGAGTCGGTAACGAGAGCGATCTTGTATTTGCGGTTGTTGACGATGTCGACCTGTCTGTGCATGTCATCGACCTTTTGTTCGGCGAGGTGCCCGTGTTGATCGAGGTAAGCAAAGACGTGATCGGGATGGTTGGTATGGATGTGCACGCGAAGCGTACGTTCATTCCCGGTAATGACGAGGGAGTCCCCGTATTTCGCCAAATCCTTTCGGATGGTTCCCGTGTCGATCGTGTCGCTCTTGATCAAGGCTTCCGTACAATAGCGCGTTTCGGACTCCTCGAGATGATCGATTTTCGGTAATTCGACCTGATCGTCGATGACATAGTTTTTCGCTTTTTCACCCTTTAGAGCACGAACGAATCCGTCCAGAAAATGGACGAAACCCTTCGCACCGGCGTCAACCACCTTGTTCTGTTTGAGAACCGCGAGTTTTTCGGTTGTTTTTGCCAATTCGATGAGGGCGAAATCATAGGCTTTCGAGAGTAGGTCCGCCATGCTTGAAGCCGCTTTGTGCAAGCGTTCGAGGGCGGATGCCCAGGCACGCATGAGCGTGATGATCGTACCTTCAACCGGTTTTGCGATCGCCCGGTATGCGTTGTTTGCTGCTTCGATCGCGATCTTGATGAAATCTTCGACGGTAAGCTTGTCCGTACGGATGCGCACGGCAAAGCCGTTGATGTATTCGGCGAAAATGAGACCGGAATTGCCGCGGGCACCTGTGATCGCGGCATCGGCGATCGATTGCATCGTGTCTTCGACGGTATCGCCTAGTCGCGAATTTTCAATGATCGAAGACATCATCGATGCGAGATTCGTCCCCGTATCACCGTCGGCGACCGGGAAGACGTTGATGGCATTTAAATTGTTTTTTTCGCGAATCACGGATTGCGCACCAAGAATAAAGGAATTGTAGAGCGTTTCATTGGTTAGTGTCAGTTCATACATGGGTTTCACCTCAAAAGATCAGATTATAGATCAGATAACTTACCGTGCTCGTGGAAAGTCCAAGAAAGGTGCCCCAGGCCAGATCGATGATCGTGATCGATAGAGGCCAATCCTTGAGCGTTGCCAGGTTCGTCAGATCATAGGTGGCATACGTAATGAAACCGAAGAGCGCCCCGTATAAAATCGCATGTGAGAGCGTACCCTTGTCGACGGCTGGCAGCAAAACGAAGATGACGAGTGCAGCGACGAAAAGCGCGTAGAAAACCATCGCGGCGATCCAGTTTACATCTGTTTTTAACAGGTGTCCGATCTGCTTTTGATAGAGATTTTTGGCGACGATGCCAAGCCAGATCAAATCGATCACGAAGAAAACGATGAAAGCGATGATATACAATTTGACAAACGTGAGCATAAGAAATCCTCCTAAATATACGTTATGAGTTGATTATAACACATGTAAAATGCGGAAGCACTCAGTGTGCACGCATACCATGCTTATCCCATATTTGCTGTTATTCGTCCGCGTTCTTTCGACTGACAACGACTTGTGGGAAGGGGATCTCGATATCGTTCGCATCCAGAATTTCCTTGATTCGAAGGTGCATTGCTCGGGCCGGACCGTAATGTTGTTCGGTTTTGGTCTGGCACTGGGCAGTCATGTTGATCCCGCTGTCTCCCAGGCTCATGACACCGAGTACGTAGGGGTCTTCGAGCATTTCCGGGTGGTTTTCGCGCATCTTTGGGAGTTCACGATTAAGGATTTCGATCGTTTCGGCGACGTTGGATTCGTATGCGATGCTAAAATTGACGACTGCAAGTGAAGGATTTCTCGAAAAGTTCGTCACATTGGTGATGTCGCCATTATTGAGAATACGGACTTCGCCTTTCCAGTTCTTGATCTTGGTCGTCTTGAGTCCGAGGTCGATGACGTCGCCCTTGAACCCTTGAACTTCGATGCGGTCCCCAACATCGAAGTGCTGTTCGAAGACGATGAAGAAACCGCTGATCAGGTCATTGATGAAGTTTTGGGCACCGAGCCCGATGACGAGCCCGATGATGCCGAGTCCGGCAAGAGCCGGGCCGACATTGACGCCCCAGATCGAGAGAATGAGGAGAATCGTAAGGATGCCAATGAAGTATTTGGTAATACTCATCGCGATGCCCGCGATCGTTTTCTTGCGTCGTTGCAAGGGACCTTCTTTTCGACCGATTCGACTGAGCGAGAACCTACTGATACGGATGAGAAAAAGTGATATGAAGAGGACGAGAATCGAACTGACGATCGCACCGATATTCTTGAGCAAAAGGTCCCTGACTTCGGTACCGCGATCGCTGATATAGGTCTCATAATCGAAACCCCAGAGCCAGAGAAGAAAGAAAATACCGGCAAGGACGAAGAGGAAGTTCATGATATAGATCACAATGAAAATCCACTTGTGCCATTGTTCTTCTTTTCGCTTTAAGAGCGCGTGCTCGACGGAAAAGAGCGTGATGATGAAAAAGACAGCAGCAAGAGTTAGCAGGATATTCGTGGTATTGTCGAATACCGTTAGAATGGTAGTCAAAGAAATCGTCCTTTCCTTTTTTCTTTATTATACCATAAATCGAGACGTGCTTCCGAGGACGCGTGTATTCGACATCCATCTAAAAAAGGATGAAACAAAACGTAGGCTGTGGCAATTATGTGAAATATGAAAAAGATAAGAAACAAAGAGGATGAGACGCGATCAAAGCGCAAGAGCAGACCAGGGGTTAAAAAAGCAATAAATCGCTTGATTAAGGGATATGCATCGTGTTTTTCCTGGAATCGACATCACCTGTTAGAAACGCAAGAAGAAAAATAACAAAGAATTATACATTTCTGAATAATTTAAGGATCGAAATCGGTTTGGTTCGAAGTGCAAACCTTTTGAATTAAAAATATGAGTCATATATAATGAAGGCGAATAGAAAGAGGAGGCTCAAACTATGTTGTTCAAGAAATATGATCCGCTTAAAAAGAAACAACTCCAGATTCTTGATCCCAAGGGTAAAATCGTCAACCCGGATCTCGAACCGGAGATCGATAAGGAAACGTTGATCAAAATGTACAAAACGATGACGCTCGGACGCATCGCCGACATCAAGGCACTCCAGTATCAACGACAAGGACGCATGCTCACCTATGCTCCGAACCAGGGACAGGAAGCCGCTCAGGTCGGTTCGATCGCCGCACTTGAAACTACGGACTGGCTCGCTCCCGCTTTCCGTGAGCTCAACATGATGCTTTACCGGGGAATTCCTTTGGAAAAAGTATACCTTTACTGGTACGGAAACGAATGGGGAAGCCACTTCGATGAGGACATCAAGGTACTTCCGGTCAATATTATCATCGGCTCACAGGTTAATCATGGTGCCGGTCTCGCCTATGCCAGCAAGATTCAAAAGAAGAAGGAAGTCTCGATGGCCGTAATCGGTGACGGTGGAACCTCACACGGAGAGTTTTACGAAGGTCTAAATTTCGCTGCATCCTATGACGCACCACTCATCGTTTTGATCCAAAATAACCATTATGCGATCTCGACACCACGGAAAAAAGCGACCAAAGCGGAAACGCTCGCCCAAAAAGCTGTCGCTTTCGGAATTCCCGGCATCCAGGTCGATGGAAACGATGCTCTCGCCATGTATGTCGCAACCAAAGAAGCGGCTGAGCACGCGCGTTCCGGTAAAGGACCGGTCCTGATCGAAGCGGTTACCTACCGCATGGGACCGCATACGACCTCGGACGACCCGACGATCTACCGCAAGAACGAAGAAGTCGAAGCATGGGCCAAAAAAGACCCGATCGCCCGGTTCAAGACCTATCTTGAGGACAAGGGACTATGGGACGAGGATAAGGAAAACGAACTGCAAGAAGAAAACAAGGCGTTCGTGACGAAGACGTTCAAGAAAGTTGAACAAAGTGGCGACACCGTACTCGAAGACATCTTCAAATACACCTATAAAGAGATGACACCGCAACTCGAAGAACAACTCGCGGATTACAAGGCATTTTTGGCGGAAGGAGGCGAATGACATGGCCGTTTTGAACATGGTACAAGCAATTAATCAGGCACTCGATCAAAAAATGAAGGATGACGACCGTGTCGTCGTCTTCGGTGAAGACACCGGTTTCGAAGGCGGCGTCTTTCGCGTAACCGCCGGCTTGCAAAAGAAATACGGCGAAGACCGCGTCTTCGATACGCCGATCGCCGAAGCGGCGATTACGGGGAGCGCCATCGGTATGGCGATCAACGGTCTCGTGCCCGTTGCGGAAATCCAGTTCGATGGGTTCATGTTTCCCGGTTTCACCGAAATCGTGACCCACATGGCGCGTTATCGGAATCGTTCGCGCGGACGCCACGGTCTACCGATCGTCGTACGCTTTCCCCATGGGGGAGGCATCCGTGCCCTCGAGCACCACTCCGAGAGCCTAGAAACGCTTTTCGGACACATACCGGGGCTCAAAGTCGTGACGCCCTCGACGCCTTATGACGCCAAGGGTCTGTTGATCTCGGCGATTGAAGATCCGGATCCGGTCATCTACCTCGAACCCAAGCGCATCTATCGTTCCGGGAAACAGGAAGTGCCAGAAGACTTATATCGCATTCCGATCGGCAAGGCGAAAGTCGTTAAAAAAGGAACCGATCTGACCGTCGTTGCCTGGGGTGCGATCGTTCGCGAAGTTGAGAAAGCACTCAAACTCATCGAGGATGAAAACATCAGCGTTGAACTCATCGATCTTCGGACGATCAATCCGATCGATCGGGATACGATCATCGAATCAGTCAAGAAGACGGGACGTTTTCTTGTCGTTCAAGAAGCGGTCAAGACCTATGGTCCCGGTGCTGAACTCATATCACTTGTCAACGAGCACGCTTTCCTATATTTGGAAGCACCACCGGCCCGAGTCACAGGGTTCGATATCACCGTTCCACTGCCTCGAGGTGAACACTATCACTTCGTAAGTCCGGATCGAATCGCGGACAAGATCAAGCGCGTCGTCAAGTTTTAAAAGGAGGAGAAAACGATGTATGATTTCAAATTTGCCGATATCGGCGAAGGTGTCCATGAGGGCGTTGTCCTGAAGTGGAACTATAAAGTCGGAGACAAAGTCGAAGAGGGTGAAACCCTCGTCGTCGTCGAAACCGACAAGGTCAATGCTGAACTTCCTGCTCCTGTCGACGGAATCATCAAGAAGATCGGAGCCGAAGAAGGCGAAACGATCCACGTTGGTGAAACGATCGTCATCATCGACGATGGCAGCGAAGAAGAAAAAGCCGAAGAAAAAGATCCGAAAGAAGACGAGAAAGTTAGCGAAGGCGGGTCGGACCAAGGTGTTATCGGCGAGATCGAAGTCTCCGAAGACGTCATGGAGAGCAGTGCAGAAGGAAACGATGAGAAAACGAGTGAAGCACCGAAGCGCGTCCTCGCAACCCCCGTTGCCCGCAAACTCGCCAAGGATCTCGGTGTCGATATCCAGCTCGTCCAAGGTAGCGGTGAGCAGGGACGCGTCATGAAAGAAGACATCCGAACTTTCGCTGAACAAAAGGAAAAACCAAAGACACAAAGCACGCAGCAGGTACCAAGCGTCAAAATATCGGCGGAAGGCGATACCGAGATCGTGCCGATTACGAAATTACGTAAAGCCATCGTCAACTCGATGTCCCGATCCATGCAGATCATTCCCCATTCGACCCTCATGGACGATGTCATCGTTGATGATCTGGTCGCTCTTCGCAACGACATCAAGGAAGATGCAGCGAAACAAGATATCAAACTGACGTATATGCCCTTTATCATTAAGGCGATCGTCATCGCACTCAAGAAGTACCCCTTCTTCAATGCCAGTTTCGATCAAGAGAATGAACGGATGATCTTAAAGAAGTTCATCAACATCGGTATGGCGGTCGATACACCGGACGGCTTGATCGTTCCCAACATCAAGCATGCCGATCAAAAAGGTATTCTCGCTCTCGCGAGCGAACTCGGTGAGCTCGCCCAGGCAACGAGAGACCGTAAAGTACAGTTCGAGCAACTACAAAACTCGACGTTCACGATCACGAACTTTGGTGCTGCCGATGTCGCTTACGGTACGCCGATCATCAACCATCCCGAAGTCGCGATCATCGGCATCGGTAAGATCGCCCAAAAACCAGTCGTTAAGAACGGTGAAATCAAACCGGCTTACGTGCTACCGTTATCGCTCGCTTTCGACCACCGCGTCATCGATGGTGCGGATGCCGGAAGATTCTTAAATACGGTTAAGGCTTTATTAAGTGACCCGATGATGTTACTATTGAGTTGAGGTGATTTTCCATGAAAACATATGAACTCGTCGTCATTGGCGGCGGACCCGGCGGATATGTCGCAGCGATCAAGGCCGCACAACTCGGTTTAAAAGTCGCTTTGATCGAAAAGGAAGTCGTTGGCGGCATTTGTCTCAATCACGGGTGTATACCGACGAAGACACTCATCAAGAGCAGCAAGGTCTACAAGACCATCATGCATTCCAAGGATTATGGCGTCATGATCGACGGCGAGGTCAAAGTCGACTGGAAAGCGATGCTCAAACGTAAGGACCAGGTCGTCAGACGTTTGACGGGTGGTGTTTCTTCGCTCCTCAAGAAAAATGGCGTCGATGTCATCAAGGGTGAAGCAAAAGTCATCAGCAAGTCCAAGGTCGAAGTCAATGGTGACGTGCTTGAAACGAAACATCTAATACTCGCGACCGGAGCACGCCCGATCGTTCCGCCGATTCCCGGACTCAAGGAAGCCTATGAACAAGGAATCGTCAAGACGAGTCGTGAACTTCTCGTCATCGAAAAATTGCCGAAGAGTCTCGTCATTATCGGTGGTGGCGTCATCGGTATCGAGTTCGCAACGATCTTCGCCAATCTCGGGACGAAAGTCACGATCATCGAAAAGATGGATGGCATTCTGATGAATTTCGATTCGGATATCACGGACGCATACCGGAAGATCCTCAAAAAGGACAAGATCGATATCCATACCGGTGCGGAAGTCAAGAAAGTTGACGGCAACACGGTAACCTACGACAAAGACAACGAAGAAAAGACGATCGAAGGCGAAGCCATTCTCTTGTCGGTCGGCATGCGCGCGAACTCGGAAGGACTCGAAGCACTTGGTCTTAAGATGAATCGTGGTATGATCGAGACCAACGACCGGTTGGAAACCAACGTCAAAAACGTCTACGCCATCGGCGATGTCAATGGAAAATACATGCTCGCGCATGTGGCATCCGCGGAAGGCATTACGGCAGCAGAAAACATTGCTGGTAAGGACGCTCGCATGCATTACGATCGCGTCCCCAATGCCGTTTACGGTGTTCCGGAAGTCGCATCGATCGGTTTGACGGAAAAAGAAGCGAAAGAGCAAAAACTCGATTACGACGTGTCAACGTTCCCGCTCGCAGCGAACGGTCGTTCGCTCTCTGAGAATGAAACAGATGGCTTTGTCAAACTCATCGTTTCAAAGACATACAAGGAAATACTTGGGGCACACATTTTGGCCTACAGCGCATCCGAACTGATCGCTGAGATTGGAATCACCCTTGAACTCGAAGGTACGGCCCACGAACTTGCCCACACGATCCATGCCCATCCGACGCTTTCGGAAATCATGATGGAAGCGGCCCATGGGGCGATCGACAAACCGATTCATTTTTAATCCCCGGCAGACGAGGCATCCGAGCGGATGCATCGTCTTTGTCTAGAGGAAACAACACGAAAAAATATCGAAATACCTCTTTATTTTTGCAAATAATGTGCTAAAATAGGTAGAGAGGTCATAGAATGAAATATTTGTTGTTATACAATCCCGTCAGTGGACGATCAACCATCTGCAAGCATCTTTCATATATTCAAAGGCGTTTTGAAAAAGAGGGTTTGAAGGTCGATATCTATGAATCGAAGCGGGAAAGAGATCTCATCGATCAAGCTCATTTAAAGTCAGGCGACTACGACGTCTTCGTCGTGGCTGGAGGCGACGGAACGATCAATGAAGTCGTCAATGGCGTCATGCGAGCGAAAAAGCGCCCGGCAATCGCTGTCGTTCCGAGCGGAACGGCCAACGATATCGCGGCGATTCTCGGTATTCGTCGCTCGATTAGACATGCATTGAACGTCATTTTTCGGGAAGAAGCCGTTTCGATCGATATTAACCGCATGAACGAGCACTATTTCGTTTATACCGCTGCTGCCGGTGTTCTAACACGAATCAGTTATGACGTCTCAAGGCGAAGACTCAAGAAATACGGGTATTTGGCGTATGTCTTCGAAGGCATGAAGGATTTATCGCAGGATTATCGGTTTCCACTTGAAATCCGTTATAACGGAAAAAAAGTTGAAAATGAGTATATGCTCGTGCTCGGTTTGAGTTCGAACCGTGTCGGTGGTGTCTTTCTTAAGAATTTTGCGCATTCGAAGTTGACTGATGGGCTCTTTGAAATCCGTCTCTTCGAGACGAGAAGGAAGTTTCGTCGGTTCCGCCTCTTGTCATTCTTCCTGAGACGCGGCAAAAAGCTCAGAGAAGATGAGCACTTAGTGTCGAGTTCGTTTAAAATAAAGGCTGATCCGGATGTATGCTGGAATGCCGATGGTGAACTCGCAGCGCGAGGAAGTGTCGAGATCAAGGTGTTTCAGGAACAGATTCGGTTTTATATGAGTAAGAAAACGAAAAAAAGGTATTTCTGATGCCGAAATAGCTCAGCAGGTAGAGCAGCTGTCTCGTAATCAGCAGGTCGCAGGTTCGAGTCCTGTTTTCGGCACCA
>CAYUIK010000096.1:0-9660 GCA_964444805.1 uncultured Acholeplasmataceae bacterium
TAGAATCCACCGGTATAACGAATCCCTGGATAACTCAGACCAACATAGGTTTCTTCGTTTATGCCAAGAATTTCTGGAACCCAGTTTTCCCCAAGAACAGGTCGGTTTCCGTTGTCGTTCATGACCATCGTCTTCGTACCGTAACGAATGTCACCGATGCTTCCGGCGTCCGGGTTCATGTGGAAACGAGCGTTGAGCGAACCAGGACTATATGCCGATGTCGTGTTATTGATAAAGTATTCGCCATAGAAGAAGTAGACTCCCCCGATCAGTCGGTTTTCTTCCGAAAGTTCTTCGAGCATCGTTTCATGCGAATCGATCAGAGTTGCGTGCGTCCGGTAATCAAGGAGTTCTTGGTCACTTGCGAGAATTTGGAGATTTGACTCGTAATTGATCGTTTTCTTACCCGTTTCATTATCGGAATCGGAAATGGAAAGCGATCCATTAAACTCGATCAGATCACCGATCTGAAATGCTTCACCAAGTTCAGTGAGGTTTTTGACGATCATGATATTGCCAGTTGTCTTATCCTGCAAGAAAATATCGGATAGCCCGCTTGCCGTATTATAACCGGCGTTTAGCACGAGTCCTTCGACATAAAAGACTTCGCCATCGGTTTCGAGGTCGAGTACATCTTCAACTTGAAGAACGACCTTGACCTCACCGCTTATCGTAATATCAAAAGCGAGTTGGTAATCCACGCCATCGATCGCATAGTTCGCGGTAAGCGTCACGAGTGTCGCTTCCGCTGGGAAGGTAACGACGCCAAGAGAATCGACGATTTCCGGATGAGATGATTCCCAAACAATTCCCTCATCAACGCGTTCGTGATCCTGTGGAAGTGCGAGATCGCCTTCTTCATGAATGAGTGGCATGCCGTCCATCAGATCGTGCTTGACGACCAACGGATCCGAGGCTTGGAAGTGGTCTTCATCAACGATGACGAGTTGGATGTATGTCGAGGTAATATAGAGCGTATAGGCATAGATCGTACCTTCGAATTGCTTCGCATCCGAACCGACTAAAGGAATATCGATGGCGTTGCGCCATGTTTGACCCATCGTTTCATCGAAGGGGCGAATCAAAAAGGCAAACGCTTTATCGTTGTCAGGTCCGTAATTCGTTCCGACGGAATCGACGTCATATCCGAGACGGATCCAATTGGTCGGCGTTGGCTGTCCCGAAGTCGAATAGCGCATGAACGGATCGACGATCTTGACAAACGTATTGTAGCCAGCGAACTCTTGCCAATTCGAAGCATTGGTCATTTCAACCGCTTGATCGAACGGATAGACAGGATCCTGAGTCGTTCCCGTTAATTCCGTTACGAACGGCTCGACGATGCTCGGTCTTCCCTCCTGACGGTAACTGCCCGCAACTAAAACGATATCGCCGATCGCGGGATCAACATCGGTAAGAAGCCCGTAATCGCCTGCTTCAACTTCGTCATAATCGACTGTGACAGTCACCATCGGATCACTCGGATCTTGTACGAGTATGGTCCGTTGTGATTCGGTTTGTGTTGCCGCAAACCCAATAACAACCGCTTCAAACATGACGAGCGCGTCATCGCTGGCAAGCGCATCAGTCAAGCTCATCGGAACGAGTGCTTTGACGGTTACGTTCAAAACGATATCGAACGGCTCTTCCTCACCGTAGGAGATCGTAGCAGTAAGGGTACCTTCGACGTCTTCAACCGGCAGATCGACGATTACATCATATTCCGTTTCACCGTCTTCAAGCGGTTCAATCGTAACTTCATCGAGATCGGTCTGCCATAGGATCGCGAGATCATCGATACGTTCGTGCGTGGAAGGCAACGTGAAATTGCCGAGCAGTTCGCTTGGAACGTCTTCGGCGAACGTATCCTCGAGCCATGCTTCAACTTCTTCAACCGTAAGTGGTGTAAGCGTGATATCTTCTTCCATACCGGTGAAAACGAGGCGCCATTCGTTGCCGAAACTCGAGAAATCGCCGAGAACGGCCGTGAGCGTCACACGACCATCGGTCACGGTCTCAAGCACGTCGGTAGCGGCTTTGTCCGAGAAAGCGATCTGATCGCCGAAGTCATCGGCAAAAACGACTTGTAGCGTAACCGGGTCGACTTCGATGTGACCTTTCAGTTCGACAAAGCGATACCAGCTGCCGAGTGCGGCTTCTTCATCGAGTGCGAGAAGCTCAGAAACGGAGATCGTTTCCGCATCGGGCATATCCCCGGCACTGCTAACGAGTTTGATGTCCGTGATATCTTCGATGACCGGTTTTGCTTCATCACGGGTAAACGTACCGACGAGTTCGATTTCTTGCATGAGTGCAAGAGCGAATGCGTC
Source organism: uncultured Acholeplasmataceae bacterium (assembly GCA_964444805.1). GTDB lineage: Bacteria > Bacillota_I > Bacilli_A > Acholeplasmatales > Acholeplasmataceae > RECG01. Next base: position 2,331 of record CAYUIK010000096.1, read on the forward strand.
ATCGGGTAGTGATCCCGTGGGGATGAAGATCTTGCCGAGATTCGAATCCGATAGGTAAACGCCATCTTCATCAACGTAGTAGATCGTTCCACGGATCTTGACTTCGACGTCTTCTTCACCTTCGAGTACTGCTTCGATTGTCGTGCGTTCGGGCCCCGTTTCCTCCGGGTCCTCACAAGCAACCAAACCGACTACAAAGACGAACAACAATGATAATATGAGCGTGTTTTTCAACCAATTTTTTGGTCCTGACATTTCATATTCCTCCTTTAATTTCTATTCTTCTTCCAACATAAACGTGTCCAAAAAAATCGTGATGAGTGTAACCTGTTGCTCGATGCGTACCGATAGGGGTACGCGTTCACCGTCAATCCCCGACGTACCCGTATCACGATTCGTTTCGATCGTGAAGACAGGAACATCATAGGTCTCGGTAAACGTGCGATTGATCGAGCCAATCGGTGGTGCATTCAAGTTCGTAAAAGGCGTTCGTTCTTCCATCAAGGGAAGCGCATTGAACGTTTCGATGACCGTCAAACCGTAAAGGCTTTGACTGCTGTCGTGCAAAACGATCGAATCGCCGATTCGTCCCTCGGTATAGCTTTCGCGCGATTCATGCAGATCGAGGACGATATCCGGTTCTTTCTGGGCCATGACCACGAAAATTGCGTGTGCGAGTCGTTCGAGATCGGACCCATCCGGATCTCCGGGAAACGTGCGATTGAGATCGGCCCGACCGGGTGCGTTTCGACGTGGTGGATCCTGGATCGTACCAAGTCTGTTGGCAATCGGCAAAATGTGAACCGTGCCGCGTAAAAAATCGTGGGTCAACATGGCCTGAGCGGCCATCCAACCGGCGCGTTCGTCTCCGTGTATGCCGCCAATGATGAAGAAAGTCGGTCCTTCCACATCCGTTTCAAAAGTGTATACCGTGAATTGATCCTCTGTATCTTCTAAGTATGTCTTCTCGCTACGTGTGACGACGACGTCGTTTTTGTCATCGTCTTGATCGTCTTCATCCTTGCAGGCGATGAGCAGAGAACTCATGAAAAGTGCCAAGAGAATCAAAGCCATTCGTTTCAAGTGGCGTACCTACTTTGAAAAGATGTGTCTGAGTGGCGGGATGAGTTGTGCGGCTCCACTGTAGACATAGAGTGGCAGGTCGTGTTCTTCCGCAAGATCGCTAAAGAAACCATCTTCGTTTCCACCATTGGTAATCAAGGAGAGTCCGCTTTCGGTCATGGATGCTTCGATCAGCGGATCGGATTCGACCCCACGACGCTGCATACCACCGGTATGCATGACGATAATCGTAATTTCACCCGCTTCGGCTCGTGCAGTAAAAGCATCTGCCCGGTTTTCTTCCTGTGCCTGATTGGTGCCGGCGGCACCCATGCCCTTCGAACTTGCGCCCGGGACGATTAAGACGACAGCACCCGTTTCGACTTCATCCGCTTCGAGCAGAACGTCCTTTTCTATGGCGGCTTCTAACGCGTCATTGTCGTTATCATAGACGTTAGAAAGCAAATTCCAAACCGTATCGAGATCCGCGCTCTGCCCGATTGCCGTAATATAGACGTCACCTTCGGCAAATCCGGCGAATTCAGCGGGCAACTCCTGATCGAGTTCGATCTCGTCATTCGGATCGTCATCGTCATTCGGATCATCATTATTACATCCAACAACCCCGAACAGGAACAATCCCATCAACAATACCATTAACCATTTTTTCATGATTTCATCCTCCAAATTTTTATAGTCTTAATATCCTAAAGCCTTACCATCACGGCGCGTGTCGGCACCGCCATGCAATTCGCCTGTATCCAAATCGATCGTAATCGCATGAACACCACCGAAATGCAAGTCAATATCGTCATAGATTTTCGGATTGTATCCCAGATCGATCAAAGCGTCAATCACCATTTGTCCCATCGCTCCCTCGATCTCGAGATTACTTCCGACATAGTGGAAAATGCGTGGTGATTCGATGGCGTTCTGCACGTCCATATCGAATTCGATGACGTTCAGCAAAACTTGAACGACCGCCGAGGCAATCCGCATGCTGCCCGGTGAACCGATCGCCATGAAGGGTTCGCCATCCGATAGGACGATCGATGGTGACATGTTACTTAACGGTCTTTTGAACGGTCTGAGTTCGGCTGCTGTCGGGTTCATGCTAAAGGGACTCATGATGTTGTTCAAAATGATACCCGTTCCCGCGGGAATAATTCCGTTTCCAAAGAAATAGTTGATCGTATTGGTCGACGAGACCATGTTCCCATCCTCGTCGACGATCGTAAAGTGCGTGGTACTTCCGCTTTCTCCTTCATCTTGTGCGAGATTCTGATCGGTATCGGCGACAAGATCCTCGTTATAGGCCCACGGATCCCCGTACTGATCGGTTCCCGTGAACATGCCACCTTGTTCCGGATCGAAGAGTTCCATCCGTTCTTCGGCGAAATCCTTGCTCATAAGTCCATCAATCGGAACTTCGACGAAGAGCGGATCGCCGACGTAACGCCGGCGGTCACCGTATGCGAGTTGCATCGTCTGGGCGAGAAGATGCAGATATTCGGCCGAATTGTGATCGAGTTCGGCGATCGGTCCATAGATCGTTTCATAGTATTCGAGCATGTTGAAAATCTGAATGAGCGTCGTTCCACCGGAACTCGGGGGAAACATCGAAACGATTTCATAGTCTTTATATGTTCCTGTCAACGCCTCGTCCTTGATCGTCAGACCAACCGCACGGTGCATGTCGCTCATCGTGACGATGCCTCCGGCATCTTGCACGGCATTGACGATTGCACGCGCGATATCGCTCTTGTAAAAACCGTCACGACCGTCTTCTACGATCATTTCCATGACTCGTGCGAGATCCTCATTGACCAACGTGTCGCCGACCGTCATCGGGCTAAAACCATCCGCACTATAGATTTTCAGTGCTTCTTCGCGCGAAGTCATGAGCTTACCGAACTGTGAACCGATCGCTTCAGCAAGATTCGGTTTGACCTCAAAACCTTCGCGGGCAAGCGTTATGGCCGGATCGAGCAGATCATCGATGGCCATGGTCGCTAAATCCTCATGAATGGTGAGCATGCCATCGACGAACATTGGAACACCGAAAGAACCCGGTCCGGATCTGACATCGAGGTTGTTATCACTTTCATAGCGTTCGACCGTAGCCGCTTCCGGAGCGAATTCACGGTAATCATATCCGATTTTCTCGCCCGTTTCGGCATTATATGTAACCATGAAACCGCCGCCGCCGACCCCGGATGCGTTGGGTTCGGTTACACCGAGCGCGAATGCGACAGCGATCGCCGCATCGAAGGCGTTACCACCATCTTTTAGAATGTCGATTCCGACTTTTGTCGCATAGGATGACGCTGTCGCGACCATACCGTTATCGCCAAAAGCTTCGCGCACCGTCAGATCATGATAATCGGTAACATCCTCATTGGGATTGTCGTCGTCATCATCCGGATCATCATCGGACTTGCACGCCGACACGGCAAATATGGATGTCATCAAAAGCATGAATAACATAAATCGTTTGAATATTGTTTGAAAAACCATATCTATTGTTCTCCTTTCTTTCTTTCCTGCCATTTTCTTATGATTTAGCGTCGTTGGGCCCAGGAATAGTCATCCCAAAGAGGCTTGAACACATTCTTTTTTACCATATCTTTACCCATTTTACAATGCCCTAAATCAGGCAAAAAGCCGTTTATAAGCGTATTGCGTCAATTTTGATCGGTACGTCTATACCGATCGTGCTCATCGATTTTTCCATCTGTTCAACCGAACCCGTCGTTAGGATTTCGATGCGAGGAGGACCGCTGTCTTCCGAAGGAATTTTTTGCAATTTCCGTGCGATCATACGGTCGCCAAGCACGAGAGTGGCATTCTTGAAGACCGATCCGATTTCTTGTTTCAGCCAGCCGAAATGGGTACAACCGAGCACGACGGTATCCACATCCGCACCCACGTATTCCTTTAAGTGTGCTCGCGTTTTAAGAAACGATGTTTCTGTTCCCGTCTTTCCGTTTTCCACGAGTTCGACAAGCCGCGAACTCGAAACCTCGATCACGTCGATGCCATAACGACTCAAAGCATCTAGGTAGACGTGAGATCGCGCGGTGAAATCGGTTGAAAGGACGAGAACGCGTCTATTTTTCGTGACTTCGCGGACCTCTTCAACCACGTTGTCGACCATGGAAATGATCGATGAGGAAAAAGACATGTCCCGGCTCGCCACGCTCGCGGTATTACAGGCGATAACGGTCGTTTCAACGCCACGACTATCGAGATAATCGGTCAAAATGCGTACGCGATCTTTGATCTCTTGTTTGGTTTTCGTTCCATAGGGGACGAAGGCCTGGTCGGCGACATAGATGAAACTGTGAGCGGTTTTCTCGATCATCGCCTGCAAAATCGCCAAACCGCCAAGTCCGGAGTCGAACATACCGATCGGTCTAATCATCACGGAGTGCCCCTTTCTTTCGTTGATACAAGTCGTATCCGATCATACCAAAGACGCACACGACCGTCAAAACGACGGCAAGCACCGAATATTCGGTACTAAGGTAGAATGAACCGACGCCCAAGGAATAAGTGTCCTCGGTTTCCAGATCCATCTGATAACGTCTGGCAAGATCCTCGACGTTAAGCAGGTGAATCACCGGAATATCGTCGCGGAAAAAGCGTTCGATCAGCCCGGAATCGTCAACGACGGATACGGACATGTTTCGTGTCAACCCGTTCGGGTAACTCGTCTGATGCCGGCCAAAGGATACGATATTTCCCCCGACATTGACGAACGCCTTAATCGTCTTAAGCTCTTCTTGATAGGAACGGTAACGCAGGCGGATATTTTTCCCGAGATCATCTTCATCGATCATCCGATAACCGCGTGACCGATAACGCTCGAGCAGGTTGTCCTTGAAAACGTCGTCATCAACTTCCAAGAGCTGGTCGTGCGCTCCACCAAGGGAAACGAGTGCTGTTCGATGTGATAGGATTTTTCGCTCGTATAAAATCTCTTCCATATCGACGTAAGTCAGATCAACGCGATTGGCACCATAGGTCGACGACCCGAGCGACGAAGCGATAAACGGATCGAGACCCATCGTTTCAACGGCACAAAGGACAGCAATGTTCAAAGCGGGAAAGGATCCCGAAAAATTGATGGCGACACCGTCTCCGGACTTCATGTTCAAATCGTGAAAATATCTTACAATCAGGGCTGCGAAATTCGGATTGGTTGACAATCTTTTGGCCTCGAGCGATCCAAGTGTCGTTGAGATCGATGGTTCGTCATAGTTCGGCCACGGGATTCCGATGATTCCGGTTTCACGGGGATCGAGATCGCGATCGATTTCGATCCCGCGCTCCATCCGTTCTTCTTTGATCGCATCAAAGGCGTCTTCCATCAGATTCGCAGCGGCAATCTGTTGATCGTAATAGCTCGTTTTCGTTTCACGCTTGCTCGCATCAATCGCGATAAAAGCGGCTACGAGAAGGATAAAAATCACTACAAGACGACGTGTTTTCAAATGATCCACACCACCATACTCGTAATCAGAAGCACGATACCAAGCGACAGAAGCGTTCGAACCACCCCTTGTTTCGTGATCTCGGAGGCGAGAATACCGGCAATGATCGTTCCGATCAAGGGTACGCTCATGAAGGCGAAATCGAGGGAAATGCTCGTAAAACTCAACAACATGCCGAGGGCGGCGGCGACTACGATGTGAACGACGTATTTTCTCTTGCCGAAGAGTATGACGTGCTTTGCCAGCATTCCTACGAAAAGGGATGCGAGTAAGGCGACCAAGACGGTCAAAGCGATCCGCCTAGGGTCATATAGGTAATAGGCGAGCATACCGGGAACGATGATCCCTCCGGGTGAGATATCGGTGAGTTCATAAAAGATGATCGCCAAGAACATGCCCAGTAGAATCGTTTCACCCATGAATTTTCGCACCTTCCCGGAAGTAATCAATAACCTCGTAACCAACCGATTGAATATTGCCGATTCCCAGAACCAGCGAACCCTCAACCGATTCAGGCGAACGATAGCGCCGGACATCAGTCGTTTTTAACGCTTTTTGAAAGCGACGATAAAACGGTCCGGCTACATAAACGATTTTCGGTTCGAGCACCTTTAAGAAATCCAAAAAGTCCAGTGCGCGTTGCGGTCGATCTGCTCGATTGTTGATCAAAAACGTCGCCTTCGCGAGATCGAGATCCTCGCTTTTTTTGAGCTTCTCATAAATGTTTTCGAGCGACGATCGGTCGTTTACCGAAAACGCATTGACGAATGTCACGCCTTTTTGTCGATGCATTCCAAAAGCTCCGATATCCGGCGCATAATCTTTTATGAGATCGTCTGTTTCATAACCAAGCGATGCGATGACCGCTTCGACGAAAGCGACATTGCCGAATGTATCGTCGAAGTCATCACCTTCAACCGTCGCAAGAAGCGCGTTCTGCTCATTCGCGGTTTTGGAAAAGATGTCATGATCATCTCTTCTGACAAAAAGTTTTCCTGCTCGAGGCACCGCGGCAAGAAGGGCATGTGCCTGATCGCTTTTTTGGTCCTCGAGATGATCCTTGCGGATATTCGTAATGACGACATGATCGGCACGAAGCATCTCGTGTTGCGTCAAACGCACGTATTCCTCTTTGATCGCCATGCATTCGATGACAAGAACATCCGCCTTTTCAAGGTAAGCTCGACGCATCATGCGCATCTGTTCACGGATGTTAGCAAGCCCCAGTCTCTTGATCACGTGCTCTTCACCTTCGGTATCGATGTAAGAGGGAATGGTCCCGCTCACTTTCGTGAAGACGCGAACCCCCTTCGAACGGAGTGCATGGCCGACCATCCGCGTGACCGTCGTTTTCCCTCTTGTCCCGGCAACGTGAATGACGTGTGAAAAGGAAGACCGGTATATCGCGACTTTCCTTTTCTCGATCAGCAAATACCCGAGATAGGAAACTCCGATCAAAAGTGCGAGTGCTTCGATCATCGTTTTATTGGTCCGGATCCTGCAAAAAAGCTCCAAGACCCTGGTCCATGATTCGCGTAAAGCCGAGTCCTTTGGCGTCGATTTCGAATGTTCCGCGTTGATAATAAAGATTTTCTCCCGAAAATCCCCCTTGTTTGACATTGTAGGCATCGATCAACGACAGGAACACCTCGACATGCCTTCCGACACGTTCATCGAGTGGAACCGGGTCCGAATGATCGACTTCAAGAATGCCGAGTGCGGTCGCCCGTTCATAGAACTTATCACCACCATCGACGATCAGAGAGGTCGTC
>CAYUIK010000097.1:0-10163 GCA_964444805.1 uncultured Acholeplasmataceae bacterium
ACGCTTCCGTTACGACAAGCGGAAACTATGAGCAGTTCGCCGTCTACGATGGGTTACGTTACCATCACATCATATCACCAAAGACGAAACGACCCGAACACTATTATCACACCGTGACGTTGATCGGCCCCGATGCCGGGTGGCTCGACGCCTTATCGACTGGCTTGTTCTCGATGCCGCCGGAGTTGTTCGATGATTGGATGGATGAGCACGCCGATGAATTCGCGATTGAAGCGATTCGTTTCGACTACGACGAATCGATCATGACCGATTATCTTGAGAATATAGAATTCCAGGAGTAAGAAACACCAATGGACATTAGAAACAAAACACAAAAAAAACGTGATCTCATCATGATCGTCGCGCTCTTTGTCATCTTAGGAGGTTTTTTTTGGTACTATCAAACCAATGCGTATAGCGGGGAAGCATCACGTGCCTACATCTTTTACGGAAATTCGACCGAACCGATTGTAACCGTTGATTTCGTACAAAAACAAATCACCCGACACGACGATCAGAACGTACCGAGTGACTATGAACAGGGGTATCCGTTCATCGATGAAGATGAGAAGACGATTACGTTGCTCGGAGATTTCGCGAAAGACGGCGTTCGCCAGGAAGTCGTCATTCGTTACGATTTCGACAAAAACACAGTACAGGTAATCGAAGAAACGAGCCCCAACAACATATGCAGCAAAGAAGGAGAATCGAGCGGGTGGCCTTTAATCTGTTTACCGAACCGAATACGCATCGAGTTCGAGCAATCGGATGAAGACTTCATCGTTTGATGGACTTATTATGAAAAAAAACATGAAGATGGCGCTTCTCGCTAATTTTCTGGCGATTGCGATCGTCTTGAACATCATCGAATCTTTCGTGCCGATTATACCCGTGCCTGGAGCCAAGCTTGGTTTCGCGAATGTCGTCACGCTGATCATACTGTACGGCTATTCCTTCAAGGATAGTTTTCTCGTATCCATGTCGCGTGTTTTTCTCGTATCCATATTACTCGCACGTTTTCTCGCCCCGACGTTCTATATGAGCTTAAGTGGTGCAATCCTGTCAATCATGGTCATGGGGATGTTCAAGAAACTTAACTTTTTCAGCATCCTCGGTGTCAGTGTCATCGGATCCTTTTTCCATGCAATCGGGCAAATCATTGCCGGTGTATTCGTAATCGGTAGCACGGCCGTACTCGCGTATTTACCGATCATGCTCTTTTTAAGTATTCCTGCCGGTGCACTTACGGGTATCATCGCACAACGCTTTCTTTCCGTTTGGCAGACCTGGAATCGACAAATCGGCTGAAGCACAAACGAATATGAGCGATTACGCTTGATAATTGATTGTGGGAGTGTTATAATAACTTCGCAAAACTTACTATGGCGAATCAGCCATGGCGGAAGGAGATAACAATCATGAAAGCGGGAATTCATCCCAAGTACCACGTTGTCAAAGTCAAGTGTTCAACGTGTGGAGCCGAGTTCGAAGTTGGAACGACTTCGGAAAACATCCGAGTCGACACATGCTCGAACTGCCACCCATTCTACACCGGTACGCAAACTTTCGTACAGGCTGCTGGACGCGTTGAAAAGTTCAACAGACGTTATGGCTTGAACGAAGATCAGAAAGAAAGCAAATAACGTGATGCCATATCACGTTTTTTCTTGGCAGGGGGTCTCACATGTATCATACCTATAAGAACGGGATCATCGAAGTCGTCTGCGGACCGATGTTCGCCGGCAAGACCGAAGAACTCATCAGACGAATCAAGCGGCTCGAATACGCGAAACAGAACGTCCTGGTTTTCAAGCCCAAAGTCGATACGCGCTATCGTGCCAACGATGAAATCGTTTCACACAACCGAAACAAGAAGTCCTCGATCACGATCGGGCAGAGCAGTGAAATCCTCGAATACGTCAAGGATGATACGGATGCGGTCGTCATCGATGAAGCACAATTTTTCGACGATGGGATCGCTGCGATTGCCGATCGACTCGCCGATCAGGGGATACGCGTCATCGTAGGCGGACTCGACCGCGATTTTAGAGGTGAACCTTTTGGTCCGATGCCAGCACTGCTCGCACAAGCCGAATTCGTCACCAAACTTACGGCTATCTGCGTCAAAAGCGGCATGCCCGCGACGAGAACCCAGCGCATCATCAATGGGAAACCCGCCCATTACAAGGACCCGACGATTCTCGTTGGCGCTGAAGAATCCTATGAGCCTCGTTCGAGGCACTATCATGAAGTCCCCGGAAAACCCCGGTAACCCCGCTTTCATGCGGGAAGCCCTCAAAGAAGCCGAAAAGGCCTATCGAAAGGGCGAAGTGCCCGTTGGAGCGGTCGTCGTTCGTGCGGGACGCATCATCGCGCGGGCCCACAACCTTCGTGAACACAAACAGTCCGTCCACGGTCACGCCGAGTTTCTCGCGCTGATGAAAGCGGCGAAAAAATGTGGAACATGGCGATTGGAAGATTGTGATGTTTATGTTACAATGGAGCCGTGCCCGATGTGTGCCGGCGCGATGCTGCAAGCGCGCGTTCACGCACTCTTTTACGGGGCTAAGGATCCGAAGGCGGGCGTGATCAACAGTCTATTCAACATGTTTGATTTACCATTCAATCACAAGCCGTACGTCGAGTCGGGACTTTTGGCCGAAGAGAGTTCGGCACTGCTCAAAGCATTCTTCAAAGAACTCCGGAAAAACAAGTGATGGCCCCTTCGAGCATCATCATTCAATAGTAGGGTGTGAACCTGGTCAGGTCTTAACCGAAGCAGCCATAAGCACTTCTATTATGTGGATGATGATGCTCGAAGGGGTTTTATCGAAGTTGACTGACAGACACGATTTTACGTGTTATAATATGAATATTGGAGGCGAACATATGAAACTCAACACGAAAGTGTACAAGCACTTGGCGGACAAGGAGCCGTTTGAAACACAGGAAATCAATGGAAAAAGGGTGGATTTCCACTACATGAACGATACGCCCTTTTTATTCCAGTACGGATCGAAAGGACGGTTTGCCATTTGGGCATCCAATGGTACGGACTACAAGGTTTTGATCGAAAAATCGTATCATGACGTCATGAAGGACTTCTATCAGAAGGACGTGAATGCGATCTGGCTCGATTTTCTCGAGAAGATCAGTGTCATCAACCGTAAGATCAATCTCATGTTCATCATCCCTACACTGCTGATCTACCTTTTAATCGCGTTTCTCGCATCACAGTATTTCCAGGACAACTTACTCGTCGTCCTCCTGATCTTGCTGGGTGTCATCATCGTGACCAACATGGTTCAGAATCGGATCATCGGTAATCGCGTTAGGGCGCAGAACAAGGAAGCTCAAGATGCGATTCGGGCATACATCGGACAGGAAAATTTTGAAAAGTTGATCAGCGCTCAGGAAGAGCACTATCGTACATACTTCAAGTTCGATGAAGACGAGGGAGTTATCGAAGAAGCTCAGGATATGATTACACCTGAAAAAGATGAACCAGAAGAGGATGATCAACATGGACCGAAAAGCAATTGATACCATACGTTTCTTAGGTGTTGATGCCGTTAACGAAGCCAACAGTGGGCATCCAGGCATCGTTTTAGGGGCAGCACCGATCGTGCACGTGCTCTATACGCGCCATCTAAGAATCGATGTCAAGGATCCGACATGGATCAATCGTGACCGATTCATTCTATCCGCCGGACATGGCTCGATGTTGCTTTATGCCGCGAATCATCTTGCCGGATATGATATCTCGATCGATGACATCAAACGGTTTAGACAAATCGGAAATACTCCGGGGCATCCCGAGTACGGACATACCGAAGGTGTCGAAACGACGAGTGGCCCTTTGGGCCAGGGCATATCGAATGCCGTTGGCATGGCGATTGCCGAAGCACACCTTTCAGCTCGTTTCAACCGGGATGATGCCAAGATCATCGATCATGACACCTATGTGCTATGTGGTGATGGCGACCTTCAGGAAGGTGTCGCAATGGAGGCGATGAGTCTTGCCGGCCATCTCGGATTAAGTCGTCTGATCGTTTTTCACGATTCGAACGACATTCAACTCGACGGTAAGGTTTCCAACGCTTATAGCGACGATCAGAAAACGAAGTTCGAAGCGATGGGCTGGCACTACTTGATCGTCAATGACGGTAATGACATCAATGCCATTGACCAGGCGATTCGAACAGCGAAGGCAGAAGAAAAACGGCCTTCGTTCATCGAAGTGAAGACGACGATTGGTTATGGAACGAAACTTGCTGGAACCAGTAAAGTTCATGGTGCACCGATCGGCTTGGATGAAGCCACAAATCTCAGAAAAGAACTCGATTGGCCTTATGGTCTGTTCGAGGTTCCAAAAGACGTCTATACCTACTATGAGGAACACGTTCGAAATCGTGGTTTGAAGGTGCGCCAAGCATGGAATGATGAACGTGACCGCTATCGTTCAAGTCACGCCGAGGATGCTGAACTCTTCGATGCGTTCACCAGCAATGAGGCAACCCTTGATACGTCCAAATACGTTGACTTGACAACGCCTGAAAAGGAAGCGACTCGTAGCGTTAGCGGCAAGATCATTCAGCGATTATCCGAACAGTACTTGAATGTTATTGGCGGATCCGCCGATCTTACGGCATCCACGAAAGCCAAAGGTGCCGATGGCGATTTTTCTTCCAGCAATCGACTTGGCCGAAACATCAATTTCGGTGTTCGTGAACACGCCATGGGTGCCATCACCAACGGTATGGTCCTGCATGGTTCTCTCAAAGTCTTTGCCGGAGCATTTTTCGTTTTCAGTGACTACATGAAGCCGTCTATACGATTGGCAGCACTCATGAACATACCGTCAATCTTCGTATTCACGCACGATTCTGTCGCTGTCGGTGAAGACGGTCCGACCCATCAGCCCGTCGAACAACTCGTTGGATTGCGGGCAATCCCCAATCTCAATCTCATTCGACCCGCCGATGCGACCGAGACCATTGCAGCCTGGAAGGTAGCCATCGAATCGAAATCAGCGCCAACAGCGCTTGTCCTGACCAGACAAAACGTGACAAATCTCGCAGAGACAACAGCCGAAGGTGCTCTTCGGGGCGCTTACATCCTTTCACCTGAAAACAAACGACTGGATGGAATATTGTTGGCGGCCGGATCGGAAGTCGAGCTCGCTCGCGAGGTAAAAAAACGTCTCATGGAGCACGATCTCGATATTCGGGTCGTCAGTATGCCTTCTCACGCGCTCTTCGAACAACAAGATGAAACATACAAGAAGTCCGTCTTGCCGGATCGTGATCGCACGCTCGCCATCGAACTCGGCAGTTCGATGTCCTGGTACAAGTACGCTGGGCATGTCTATGGACTCGATCGTTTTGGTGTCAGTGCACCGATGAAAGATGTTCTCGAAAATCTTTCCTTTGATTCGGAACGGATTGCTGCGATATTTCTCAAATCAAGATAACGAAGTGATGGAACATGGTCTATGACAGTATCGTCGTTGGCGGAGGGCACGCAGGCATCGAAGCAGCGTTGGCGCTCGCACGACTTAATAAGGAAACAATTCTCATTACCGGCAACCTCGAGAAGGTTGCTTCTTTGCCTTGTAATCCATCGATCGGCGGACCCGCCAAAGGTATTGTCGTTCGTGAGATTGACGCACTTGGGGGACAAATGGCCAAAAGCGCTGATCTCGGCCAAATACAGATTAAGATGCTCAATTCCTCGAAAGGACCGGCCGTCCGTGCCCTTCGCGCACAAATCGACAAACTGAAATATCCCCGCATCATGCTTGAAGTCATGCGAAACACACCGAAACTCGCGCTGAAAGAAGGTCTCGTGGAAGGTCTTCTGATCGAAGATGGACGTGTCCTTGGTGTCCGACTCGCTCATGGTGAAGAGGTTCACAGTCGAACCGTCGTTCTAACGACCGGGACTTACCTCAATAGCAAGGTTTTGATTGGAAAAGAAATTATCCCGAGCGGCCCGATCGATGAACCGACGACCTTTGGGATCAGTCGTCAACTCCGTGAACTCGGATTCGACGTCTATCGGTTGAAAACCGGCACACCCGCTCGCATCGCCCGCTCGAGTATCGATGCTACAAAAATGAAGCCTCAACCAGGTGACGGCGCCCAATACACGTTCAGTATAGACGGACCGTATGCCGAGAATAATCCCCAAGAATTGTGCTATCTGACGCATACAACACTCAAGACCCACCGTATCATTTACGACCATCTCGAAGAGTCCGCCATGTACAGCGGAGCCGTTGAAGGCGTCGGACCGCGTTACTGTCCTTCGATTGAAGATAAACTCGTTCGATTCCGAGACAAGAGCCAACACCAAATTTTCATCGAACCGGAAAGTCTCGAACTCGATGAACTCTACGTTCAAGGATTGTCAACGAGCCTTCCGAAATCCGTACAGGAAGAGATGATCCGAACCATACCCGGTTTGGAAAACGTCGAGATCAGGCGATATGCTTACGCGATCGAGTATGACGCGATGAATCCAATCCAGCTCAAACCGACACTTGAGACCAAGCGCATCAAAAACCTTTACTGTGCTGGGCAGATCAATGGTACAAGCGGCTATGAAGAAGCTGCCGGCCAAGGGTTGATGGCGGGAATTAACGCGAGCCTCAGTCTCGACGGAAAAGCTCCCTTCATTCTCAAACGGCATGAAGCCTATATCGGTGTTCTAATCGACGATCTCGTCACCAAAGGGACGCTCGAACCCTATCGACTATTCACTTCGCGTGCCGAACACCGCTTGTTGCTGCGTCATGACAATGCTGATATGCGGCTGCGTGCATACGGTTACGATCTCGGCCTTGTCGATGAAGAGACGTATCAAGCGTTTTGCGAGAAAAAACGGAGTATCCATGCTTTAGAAGAAGAAATCAAGACATTCCGAATCGTTCCGGAGGGAAAAAGTCTCGACTATCTCAAAAGCCGCGGATCATCACCGATCTATGCTGGCGTCACGCTTGCTGAACTGTTAAAAAGGCCAGAAATCAATCGTGTCGACATCGAACACTTCCTGAGTAGAAAAATCGCTACGAATATTCTCGAACAGGTCGAAATCGCCCTCAAGTACCAAGGATATATTGAAAAAGCGCAACGTGAAGCTGAAAAAGTGGCACGCCTCGAAGATAAAATGATTCCCGAATCATTGGATTATGCTTCAATCATCAACATATCGACAGAAGCGAAAGAAAAATTGATCAGGGTAAAACCACGAACCGTCGGTCAAGCGACCCGTATTTCCGGAGTTAATCCAGCCGACATATCCGTCTTAATCATCTATCTCGAATCGAGGTATTCAGACCGTGTGGCTTAAGGATATTTTAAAAGAAAACCTGGGCCTTCTCATCGATGAAAAGCAAGACGCGCAATTTAGAGCCTATTATGACTTCCTAATCGAATACAATAAGAAAACGAACTTGACGCGAATCACAGATGAAAGGGAAGCTGTATTCAAACATTTTTACGATTCACTCCTGTTGACGCGTTCACTCGATTTTCTAGATATCCTCAGTATGTGTGACATGGGTTCCGGTGCCGGCTTTCCCGGTATTCCCATAAAAATTGCTTTTCCTCACATAAATCTGACCTTAATCGATTCACTCGGTAAGCGTGTACGGTTCCTCGATTTGCTCGTCGATCATCTTGGCTTGACGAGTGTCGAAGTCCTTTCAGGTCGAATCGAAGACGTGGCGAAAAAGCGACAAAGAGCTTTCGATCTCGTGACTGCACGCGCTCTCGGACATACCCGCATCGTTTCGGAAATGGGACTGCCGATGGTCAAGACCAAAGGGCATCTCATCATCATGAAGGGAAATTCCTACCAAGAAGAACTCGATGAGTCACGGTACACCATCACGCGATTAGGTGGAAAAATCAAGGACATCCAGCAAGAGGAATTGCCGGAAGCATATGGAACGCGCGTTCAAATCCTCATAACGAAAGAACGGCATGTTCCCGGATATCCGCGCAGTTACGCACACATGAAAAAGAAATGTCTGACGTCGGGAGGCGACCATGGGTAAAACGATTGCAGTATCCAATCAAAAAGGTGGTGTCGGCAAGACAACCACAAGCGTAAACCTGTCGGCAGCTCTTGCCCAGCATGGCAAAAAGGTTCTATTAATCGATTTCGACCCTCAGGCGAGCACGACGACGAGCCTCGGAATCAACCGGAACATGCACTATGCGAACATTAACGACGTCCTTCTAGGTGCTCGGACGGTCCAGGAGGCGACGATCCATCTCGCGGAATTGAATCTTTTCGTCATCCCCGCGATGATCGAACTCGCGCAGCTCGAAATCAAACTCGACTACGAGGATCGCGAATATATCTTAAGACAACGCATCGATGAGGTCAAAGAGACATACGACTACATCATTATCGATTGTCCTCCCTCTCTTGGATTGCTTACAGTGAGTGCGCTGTTCGCGTCGGACTCCGTTCTAATTCCAGTACAATGCCAGTTTCTCGCCATTGATGGTCTAACTCAACTTCTCAATACGATTCGCATCGTTCAAAAACAGCTCAAGGTCAATAATCGTAAACTAACGATTGAAGGCGTTCTTCTCACGATGCTCGATCGCCGTACGAAAGCCGGATGGGAAATCGTTCATGAAATCAAGGACTATTTCAAAGATGGCGTCTTCGAAACCATCATTACGAGCAACGTAGCCGCTCAGGTTGCCCCGACATATGGCCTTCCGGTCATCCAGTTCGCACCAAGGTCACCTTCAGCACGTCTCTACAAAGCATTGGCGAAGGAGGTTTTGCGTAACAATGAAAGATAAAGGAAGAACGCTCTATGATCTTCTACAGGAACATCATGTCGATGATGTCCTAGACGGCGAACTGATCGATGAAATCGGCCTCGAAGATATCCGACCCAATCCTTATCAACCGCGTCGCGTATTTGACAAAGAGAAGATCAATGAGCTCGCGCAGTCCATTAATGAACACGGCATTTTTCAACCGCTCATTCTCAAAAAAATCAAGGATCACTACGTCATCGTTTCCGGTGAGCGTCGCTTTCGTGCCGCGCAGTCGCTTGATCTCAAGTCGGTTCCGGCCATCATCCGACAATATGAAGAAGCAAAAGTTGCCGAAATCGCTTTGGCTGAAAACCTGCAACGGGAGAATCTAACGGCCATCGAAGAGGCCGAAGCTTACCAAGTCGTCATCGATAAGCTCAATATCACGCATAGTCAGCTCGCCAATCGTGTCGGCAAAAGCCGTTCACACGTCACCAATATGCTCGGCCTTCTAAAACTCCCGGAGCGCGTTAAGGACATGCTCCTTTATGGCAGTATCAGTATGGGTCATGCGCGTGTTTTGAGTAAACTCGATGATGAAAGTCGAATCATCGAACTGGCGAACAAAATTATTGTCAAACAATTGAACGTCAGACAACTCGAAGAACTCGCTACGAGCGATCGGAGAAAACGGAAAACGAACACGATCAAGGAGCGCAGATTTCACGAGCAAGAGAAACAGTTGACCGATTGCTTGGGCTATCGGACACGAATTGAAGAGGAACGCATCGTCATTCGCTTCAACAAAGAGGAACGAAACAAAATCATTGAAAAGTTGATGAAGACATGAAATACAACGTCGGAGACACGATCGTAACGAAAAAGAAACACGTGTGCGGTTCGAACGAATGGACCGTTTTGCGCACCGGAATCGAAATCAAGATTAGATGCACTGGTTGCGGGCGGGAAGTCATGCTGTTCAAAGCTAAACTCGACAAGCGTATCGTCAAAGTTAAAGACTGATTTATTGATACAAGCAACGAGTAAAAGCTACAAAATACTATTTTACATAAGAAAAGAGTTGCAATTTCGTTTTTGATAGGATAGAATATATAAGCAAGCAAATTTGGAGGGGTAGCGAAGTGGCTAAACGCGGCAGACTGTAAATCTGTTCCCTAAGGGTTCGGCAGTTCGAATCTGCCCCCCTCCACCACGTCATTATATGCCTTGTGAGGAAAGCTTTGAAAAAGTCTTTCCAAAGATGTTGACAAGGTTATTTTATAATGATAGAATTATTAAGCACGCCAAAGAGGAGTGCAAGGGTCTTTGAAAACTGAATGATGATGAGCGTATTAAAAAAGCAAGACAAAAAAC
>CAYUIK010000098.1:0-9780 GCA_964444805.1 uncultured Acholeplasmataceae bacterium
GTGGGCATCGGATTATCAATTGGGACGTCGAAGCGAAAACGGCGCTTTCAAACATCGAAGTCGAACACGTTGAAACCAAGGGAAAACTCTATTACTTCAATTATCCTTTCACCGACGGATCCGGCCATATGACCATCGCGACGACGCGACCGGAAACGATGTTCGCCGATCAGGCACTGATGGTTCACTCTGAGGATCAACGATATCAGGGTGACGTCGGCAAGTCCGTTTTCATCCCGGGAACGGATGTCAAAATCCCTGTCATCGTCGACGACTACGTCGACCCCGAATTCGGGACCGGTGTCGTCAAGGTCACACCCGCTCACGACCCCAATGACTTTGAAGTTGGAAATCGACATCATCTGGCGATGCCGAGTTGCATGAACGACGATGGCACGATGAACGAAATGGCCTTCCAATATGAAGGCATGGAACGGTTTGCCTGTCGACAAGCACTCGTAAAAGACCTTGAAAAAAGCGGATACGTCGAGCGGATCGAGGATTATGAGAATGTCATTGGCGTGAGCGAACGTACCGGTGTGATCGTTGAGCCGCGCCTATCCTTGCAGTGGTTCGTCCAGATGGACAAGCTTGCCGATCAGGCTTTGGAAAAATCAGGGACGCGCTTTGTCCCCGCCCGCTTCAAAAAGGTGTTCGTCAACTGGATGACCGAGATCCAGGACTGGTGCATTAGTCGTCAGTTGTGGTGGGGTCACCGGATTCCCGCCTGGTACAAGGATGATCAAATTCGCGTACAAGTCGATGCCCCCGGCGAAGACTGGCACCAGGATGAGGACGTCCTCGATACGTGGTTTTCATCGGCACTCTGGCCATTTAGTACGCTCGGATGGCCCGATGAGGGTAAACTCTATCAGCGCTACTATCCCACGGATGTCCTTGTTACCGGTTATGATATTATTTTCTTTTGGGTCGCCCGCATGATCTTTCAGGCGCTCGAGTTCACGAAAAAGGATCCTTTCAAAGACGTCCTCATCCACGGCTTAATACGTGACAGCGAAGGGCGAAAAATGAGCAAATCACTCGGGAACGGTGTCGATCCCATGGATGTGATCGACCGTTACGGCGTCGATGCCTTGCGTTATTTTCTCGCCACGAATTCGACTCCGGGAGCGGATATGCGCTACGACGAAGAAAAAGTGGAATCGAGTTGGAATTTTATCAACAAGTTGTGGAACATCGCCCGATTCATCGACATGAATACCGAAGAACATGACCAATCGATCGACATGTCTAAACTCGAACTCGCCGACACCTATATCCTTTCCCGCCTCCATGAGGTAATCGAAGTCGTCGACCAAAATTTCGAGAAATACGAGTTCGGTGAAGTTGCCAAAGAACTCTATAATTTTACTTGGGACGCCTTCGCTTCCTGGTATGTCGAATTCGCCAAGATCGCTTTAAATGATCCCCTCAAAGCGAAAAACACGCGCGCAGTCCTGCGTTTCGTATTGAAATCGATCTTGAAACTGTTACATCCGTTTATGCCTTTCGTCACAGAAAAACTCTATCTCGTTTTTTCAGACGACATATCGATCTCCACATCAGATTGGCCGAAAGCAGGCAAAGTCGACCAGGAAGCAATCCAGGACTTCCATGAGATCATGGATACCATCATCAAGGTTCGAAACTTAAGAAGCGAACACGATGTTCCGCCGAAAAAACCACTGACCATCCATCTCGTCATCGAAAACGATCAGGATCGTAAACGTCTGTCGCGGCAAGAACCCTATCTCAAGCGATTTCTAAACACCGAAAAACTCCTAATTGAAAAAGCGAACACGGCGCGGGAAGAAACGATTCTTCTCGTCGGAAAAACGATTCTTACGAATGTCTTGAAATCGGGTATCATCGATCAAGAAAAAGAACTCGAAACACTGACAAAACAAAAAGAGCGCTTGTCACGGGAACTTGCCCGTTCCAAATCCCTTTTGGAAAATCCTTCGTTTTTAAAGAAAGCTCCGGAAGCAAAGGTCGCACTGGAAAAGGAAAAGTACGAATCCTATCGCAAACAGTATGAACTCGTTTTAGAAAAATTGCAAAAATGACATTCAAAGATCTTGAAGCCGCGCTCGACTGGATCGAGCGTCAAGTCAAGTTCAAGCCGAAAACGGACCTTGCAAGAATGAAGAAGGCTTTGGACGAAACCGGTCTTTCCTTTGCTGATGTCCGCAAAGTCCACGTTGCGGGAACGAACGGAAAAGGCTCGGTTTGTCAGATGATCACAACAACAGCTCATCGGGCTGGTCTTTCGGTCGGCACGTTTACATCACCATATCTCGTTCGATTCAATGAACGTATCCGTGTCGACCTCGAAGAAATCAGTGATCGCCGTTTGCTCGAGTTAATCGCCTATATGTATGATTTCAATGAACGGTTTTTTATTAAGCATGGTGAGACGCTCGCCTTTTTCGAACTGGTCACGCTGATGGCTCTCTTGCATTTCAAAGAGAAAAACGTCGATCTCATCGTCATGGAAGTCGGGCTCGGTGGGCTTCTGGATGCCACGAATGTGCTAAATTATGACCTCTCGCTCATCACGAACATTGGCTTTGACCACATGAAACAGCTCGGGGCAACGCGCGAAGCGATCGCTTTGAATAAATTGGGCATTCTCAAACCCAAAAATCATCTGATCACGACGATCGACGATGAGTTAAGACCACTTTTCAGCTCGTACGCTCGTCAAATTGGCGCATCGATCACCTGTCTCGATTCAAGCGAGGCCACAGTTTTGAGCGAACAGCCCCATATCTTCTCCTACAAGGGTGAGACGTATCGCTTGAATCTCTTGGGATCCTATCAGATCCATAATGCCGTGCTGGCGCTGTCCGCGGTAAAATGGCTTTTGAAGGATATCGATCGAAAGACGATTAAATACGGCATCGAACACGCAGCCTGGCCGGGCCGACTCGAACGATTCGAAGAAGACGTCTATCTCGATGGTGCCCACAATGTCGATGCCATCGTTGCTCTAATGGCGTCGGTCAAACGGCTTTTTCCGAACAGAGAGGTCACCTATCTCGCAAGTTTTCTCGCGAGCAAGGATATTGACGGGATGCTGAACATATTGAAAAGGACCGCAAAGATGGTCATATTAACCGCGTTTCCGGATGAGCGCTACCTCGATCTAAGCGGCTTCGCTCAGGGAAATACGATCTTTGAAGCCAACTTGAACGAGGCCTATCAGCTCGCAAAAAAACAGCGAAAATCGGGTATTTTGCTAATAACCGGGTCGATCCATTTTATCGGTTATGTAAAACGCACGCTCATAAACGAGTAGAATCAAAACATCTCGACTACCATAAATATGTAAAGGAGATGTTTTCATGTATCTAATCAAGGAAATGCCCTCGGAAACGAGACCACGCGAGCGGATGCTCGCCCAAGGAGCCGAAGCGCTCTCGAATGAAGAATTGCTCGCTATTTTATTACGAACGGGCCGAAAAGACCTTTCTGTCATCGAACTCTCAAAAAACGTGCTCTATCACCTGGAATCGCTCGAGGACTTAAAACGACTTTCGGTTGAAGAACTGTTGTTGATCAAGGGCATCAAGGTCGCGAAAGCGACAACGGTCTGTGCGGCGATCGAACTTGGAAAAAGACTCGCTCGCATAAGTCCGGTTCAGAAAAAAACCTTACGTTCACCGCGGGATGTCTATGACCTGCTCGCCGATGACATCGCCCACTTCGAACAAGAGCACTTCATCTCTTTGTTTCTCAATACCAAGAGTCAGCTCATTAAAAAAGAGATCGTATTCAAAGGAACGATCAATCAGACGTTGATCCATCCCCGTGAAATCTTCCGTCAGGCGATTCGCCTTTCAGCAGCGGCCATTCTCTTCGCGCACAATCATCCGACCGGTGACTCGACACCGAGTCGGGCGGACCTACGCGCGACGGAATCATTAGTCGAGTCGGGAACGATGATGGGAATCGACGTCGTCGATCACATCATTATCGGTAAACAGGAATACTATTCGATAAAAGAACGGAAGAAAACGAAAATTAAAGCACACTATGATATAATTTAGTCATGATGAAAGATTGTCATGCGAAAGGAGGGACCCTTTCATGAAATCAAAGGATTCCACGAAGTATTTCTGGTATGCGATCGCGCTTGGCGTCATCTCGCTTTTCATTCTGATTTTACTCAGTAGCGTCTTATCCGTTGGTGAGAAACTCAATCGCGTGCACGCCTACCTGGAATACGGATTTTATGTTGTTTCTTTTTTACTCGTTTACCTTCTCATCGTCCGGCCAGTGCATATCATATTCTTTTCCCCCTCGTTTTCAGTTGAAACGACACTCGATCAGACGTCTAGACGAAACTATCTGACGTACAAGCGTGTTGCGAAACGATTGATCGAGCGTGACGACATTTCCGATGACGAAAAAGAGAAGCTCAAGGAAACCATGTCCGATCCGGATCAGCTCAACGAATCACTCAATCACGTGTTTAACAATGCAATTAAGAAAAGCATGAACAAAACCATCAAACGCAATGCGAAAACGGTCATGATCTCAACGGCGATCAGTCAAAACGGAAGGCTTGACTTTTTCACAGTCGTCGTTGTCAATCTCAAGATGATCAAGGAACTCGTCGTGATGTGCGGGTTTCGTCCATCTTTCAAACACCTCGCCAAACTTACCATCAACGTCTTCACGACCGCATTGATCGCCGAAGGACTCGAAAACATGGATATGAATGAAGTGCTCCCGCAATCAACCGTGAACACGATCGGTGAACTCCCCTTGATCAAACCACTCGTCTCCTCCGTTACGCAAGGAATCTCGAACGCGCTTTTAACGCTTAGAATCGGAATCGTCACGCGCAAATATCTTTTTAGTGACGCCAAAGAAGTCACGAAAGAACACATCCGACGTACGGCGTTGCTTGAAGCTGCCAAATTGACACCGGTTGTTCTTGCTGATGCCTTGTCGATGTTTCCAAGAAGGATGTTCAATCTTTTCAAGAGACAGGATAAGAAAACGGACACGGATACCGGAATATGATGTGACGCGCACCCGCGTCGTTCGGCCATCACACGATTTTACATATTTGAGGTTGCTTTTTCCGTCATTTTTGATTAAACTATACGTATTGGGGTGTGAACCCTGAAACAAATAAATCTTAGGAGGATATGTATGAAGAAAGTATTGGTTCTATTCGTACTACTTGCAAGTATTTTCGCTTTGGCATCGTGTGAAGCGAGAGAAGCTGAAATCGCCATGATTACCGACGCTGGTGACATCGATGACAAGTCGTTCAACCAGGGTACATGGGAAGGCATCGTCGAGTTCGCAAAAGAAAACGACAAGACTTACAAGTACTACAAGCCGACCGAAGTCAGCTTTGATGCCTATGTCGCAGCAATTGAACTCGCAGTTGGAAATGGCGCGAAAGTCGTCGTTACGCCTGGGTTCCTCTTCGAACAGAGCATTCACAAAGTGCAAACCATGTTCCCTGAAGTTAAATTCGTTTTGATCGATGGTTCGCCAAACAACGTCGTCAACTGGGACACAATGGAAACCTATGACGGCGAAGCACCGGACTTCACGGTTGCCGACAACACGCTCTCGATCTTCTTCAAGGAACAGGAATCAGGATTCCTCGCCGGTTATGCAGCCGTCAAGGAAGGATTCGAAGAACTCGGATTCATGGGTGGTATGGCAGTGCCCGCAGTCGTTCGTTTCGGAATCGGTTTCGTAGCTGGTGCATATTATGCGGCGGCTGAAGAAAACATGGAAAACTATGCATACAATCCTACCTACTATATATACCTGGATTCCTTCGCACCGAGTGATGAAACGAAGAATACGGCATCCGCATGGTATAGTGCCGGTGTTGAAGCCATTCACGCTGCCGCAGGTGGAGCCGGAAACTCCGTCATGTCAGCCGCACAGGAAGCCGATGACAAGTGGGTTTTCGGTGTTGATGTCGACCAGAGCGCACAATCGGATACCGTCATTTCATCAGCTATGAAGGCGCTTGGTGTTGTCGTACAAGAGGCACTCGAATCCTACTACGATGGTAGTTTCGAAGGTGGAATCAGTCTCAACCTCGGTGCTTCCGATGACGCAGTCGGTCTTCCCCTTGGTGATTCATTCCGTTTCACGACGTTCACGGAAGCCGAATACAACGTGATCTTTGACGCCATCGTCAATGAAGATGTGATCGTTCCTGTTGAGCCTGAGGATCTTGAAGCCATGATTGATGACCTCGGATACGACGTACCTGAAGGGCTCGACGAAGCAGTTACTCCGACACCGGACGAATAATAAAAGAAAACGACTTAACACGAATGCTTATGATAGGGGAAAGGAAACTTTCCCCTTTTATAAGAAAGGAGTGGCACCATGAATTACAAGATCGAAATGCGACACATTCGCAAGACGTTTGGTCGTTTGGTTGCTAATGATGATATCAATTTAGTTGTAAAACCCGGTGAAATACACGCGATTCTCGGGGAGAACGGCGCGGGCAAGAGTACGCTCATGTCGATTCTTTTTGGTCTCTACAAACCCGAAGAGGGCGAGATCCTGATCGACGGCAAGCGCGTCGAAATCGATAATCCGAACGATGCCAACACGTTCGGCATCGGTATGGTACACCAACATTTCAAGCTCGTAGAAACATTTACCGTGCTCGACAACATCATTCTCGGTGCCGAGGATACGAAAAACGGTTTTATGAACTATGAACATGCCATCCGTAAACTGGAATACTTGATCGAGACCTATCACCTGACCGTCGATCTCAACGCTTATATCAAGGATATCAGCGTCGGTCAGCAACAGCGCGTCGAAATCTTGAAAATGCTCTATCGTGACAGTGATATTCTCATCTTTGATGAGCCCACGGCCGTGCTTACGCCACAGGAAGTCAAAGAACTGATGAAGATCATGCGCGGCTTCGCCAAGGAAGGCAAGACGATCATTTTGATTACGCACAAACTCAATGAGATCAAGGCTGTCGCCGACAACTGCACGGTATTAAGACGAGGAAAAGTCGTCGGAAGTGTCTCAGTCGATTCCGTTTCGATTAAGGATATGGCGGAAATGATGGTCGGACGCGAAGTCGTTTTTACGACCGATAAGAAACCGAAAGAAACCGGTGAAGTGATTTTTTCCGTCGAAAACCTATCCCTTGAAGGAAAAAACAAACGGATCCTTTCCGACATCACTTTTCATGTCCGGAAGGGGGAAATCGTCGGTATTGCCGGTATTGACGGCAACGGTCAGACGGAACTCATTCAAGCGATTACCGGACTTCAGAAGCCATCAAGCGGATCGGTTTTCATGCACGAAAAAGACCTGACAAAAGCGACGATTCGCACGCGGTATGAGGAAGGTATGTCCCATATTCCCGAAGATCGGCAAAAACACGGCGTCATCCTCGATTTCGACCTCGCGAACAATCTTGTCATGCAAAATTATTACCAACCAAAATATCAAAACAAAGGTTTTCTCAAGTTCAAAGAGATCTATGACCACGCAGCTGCAGTCATCGAACGCTTCGATATCCGCAGTGAAAGCGGGGAAAAAACGATCGTTCGAAGCATGAGTGGCGGCAATCAGCAGAAGGCCATCGTTGGCCGTGAGATCGATCGTGAGCATGACCTGCTCATTGCCGTTCAACCGACACGAGGTCTTGACGTTGGTGCGATCGAATACATCCGCAAGCAGCTCTTAATCGAACGGGATCAAGACAAGGCGATCTTGATGGTTTCCCTTGAAATCGATGAAATCATGAGTCTTTCGGACCGCATTCTCGTGATGTACGAGGGTGAAATCGTCGGGGAACTCGATCCAAAACAGACGACCGTCAATGAGCTCGGTCTCTACATGTCCGGAGCAAAGCGGGGTGAGATCGGTGGCGCATAAAACAAGCGATTATATGACACGCATCAAACGGATTCTCCTTCGTTTTTACAACACGATAAAACCCAGTTTAATCGCCGTGCTTTTCGGTCTTTTCATCGGATTGATCATCTTGCTCATTTTCGATTATCGGGAAGCCTTTCCCGCTCTATTCACACTACTCGGTGGTGGTTTCAACGCCGGTTTCAAAGGTATAGGCGAAACCCTCTATCGTGCGGCACCGATCATTTTGACCGGATTGGCCGTAGCGTTTGCGTTTAAGACCGGTCTTTTCAATATCGGGGCATCCGGACAAATGATGCTTGGCGCTTATATGGCCATCCACGTCGGTGTCCATTGGTCGATGCCGGCTCCTTGGCATTGGATTGTCGCGCTTTTTATGGGGATGATCGCCGGTCTTTTGTGGGGTTTCATTCCGGGTTTGCTCAAAGCCGTCAGCAATGTCCACGAAGTCGTGACATCGATCATGATGAACTATATCGCCGGACACCTTTTGATTTACCTGATCAAAAGCAATGTCTATAGTTTCAATCAAGCCCGTTCGCTGACGGTCCAGAAGACGGCACAACTCCCTTCCTTTGGACAACTATTCTCCGGTTCTCAAGCAAATATCGGGATTTTGATCGCCATCGCCATGGCGATCGTCGGACACATCATTATTCATAAGACGACCCTCGGATATGAGCTTCGTGCTTCCGGTTTTAGCATCCATGGCAGCGAGTATGCGGGCATGAATACCAAGAAGAACATCATTACCGCGATGTCGATATCCGGCATGTTCGCTGGCCTCGCCGGCGGGAGCGCATATCTCGTCTTTGGGAAAACGATCGGGACATCCTTTGAAATCTTTGGTGAAGGATTCGACGGAATCTCGGTTGCCTTGCTCGGGCTCGGTGAACCGATTGGTGCACTTTTCGCCGGTCTTTTTCTCAGTCACCTTCGCATGGGTGGAAACTACATGCAGATCTATAGTTTCGAACCCGAAATCATCGATATTATCGTCGCTGTCATCATCTATGTGACTGCGATATCCGCAGCACTCCAAGTCGTTTTGCAGAAACAACGAAAACGCATCAAGGAATGGCTCAAAATCGACAAACATGAGGAGGAAATCGACTGATGGAAGTCTTCTACCAACTCATTCAAAACACGTATATCAGCGCGATCGCTCTTTTAATCGTCGCCCTCGGTGGATTGCTTTCCGAACGCAGCGGTGTTACGAATATCGCGCTTGAAGGCATCATGCTGATGGGAGCTTTCGTCGGCATCTGGGTCATTCGCGATCTCGAAAACAGTGGGGCGTTGCCGACACAGATGATCTATCTCGTCGGCATTTTGGTCGGTGCTCTAACGGGGGCGGTGTTCGCGATGGCACACGCTTACGCATCGATCTACATGAAAGCCAATCAGATCATCAGTGCGACGGCATTGAACCTTTTTGCGCCCGCCTTCGCCGTATTCACGGCGCGCGTCATTCAAAACGGAGCACAAGTGCCGTTTTCTTCGGTTTTCATGGTGCGAAAAGTTCCTTTTCTCGGAGATATTCCCTTAATCGGTGACCTCTTTTTCAAACGGATCTTCATCAGTTTTTATATTGGTCTTTTCCTTTTGGTCGTCATCACGCTCTTGCTTTATAAAACGAAGTTCGGTCTCAGACTGCGATCATGTGGAGAAAACCCCCATGCCGCGGACTCCCTTGGCATCAACATCTATCGTCTCCGTTTTATCGCCGTTACCCTATCCGGCGTGTTCGCTGGTATGGGTGGTGTGATCTTCGTCGCAACTACGTCAACGGAATTCAACGCATCCGTTGCCGGTTTCGGATTTCTTGCGCTCGCCGTTCTCATTTTCGGGAACTGGCAACCCTTGCGCATCGTT
>CAYUIK010000099.1:0-13801 GCA_964444805.1 uncultured Acholeplasmataceae bacterium
GCTCAAAGATATGCTTCATGAAAAGGCATACGCGTCTTACCGAGATCTGATCGAAACCATGATTAAAACCGGCAGCAAGCTCGAGCAAGAAGCCGTAGATCCCAATTGACCTCGATCACTTCTCAAAGATTCTTATCTTAACCCACGATCAATCATATTGTATCTTATCCCCTTTTGATCGATCAAACTCGGGAAAGACATGTCTGGTCGAAACCGAATTCTCGTTCGATGCATCCAATGATTTGTAGGATCGATAACGACACGCGATCTTCATGAACGTCGCTCTTTCGTATTTTTGAAAGAGCTTTTTCATCTATTCTGATTCTTGGTTTGATCATGCCGATCGAGCCATCACCCTCTTCGATGATCGGTTTTCAATCGGGGTTCCCTAAAACGCTTTAGGCGTCATCCATCAAGAAGCAGCATCAACCTTGATTGACGCCTGTAGAAAGACCTTTCCATAACGATACGAGACCTGTGGCATCATTCTTGTCTCCTGTCAAGAAGCGTGGTAAAATGATAGGTAATCAAAGAGCACAACACCATGCTGAGCTGGGGGAGTTGATGTGTCCATGGAGCCACTTCAAAATCACGCATTATCGATCGAAGAAATCAAGACACTCTGGTCACAGACCTACAGTGCCGAAGGAAAACCGGACTGGTCCCATATTTTTCCCTATTACCATGAGGATATCGTCTTTCAGGATTCCATTCAAAAGATCGAGGGTATTGAACCATTCCAAGCGATGTGCAATCGCTTGGCCAAGCGCTGCAAGTCCTTACACATGGATATCGGTCATATCGTAAAAGAGGATCACATCGTCATGATGGATTGGAAGATGACGATGTCTTTTCGTATCTTTCCGAAAAAACCGATCTATGGCGCGACGCGCCTCGTCTTTGACGCCAACGGTAAGATCATCGAACAACGCGACTATTACGATCTTTGGGGCGACATCTATGATGGCATCCCCCTCTTTCGCCGGGTCTATCGTTTTTTTATGCGCGTATTCTTTGGTTAGGGGGGATTGACACATGCGAATGAAATTACCCGAACAGCTCATGTTCTTGAAAAACAGGAAAGCCCCACAAAAAACGAGCGATATCTCCCTGGAAGGCAAACTCTGCGTCATTTCCGGATCGACTTCCGGTGTCGGTTATGAAGCACTGAAACGATTGGCTTCGAAAAAAGCGCGTATCGTCATGGTCGGCCGAAACCCTGAGAAAGCACGCGCCATCAAACAAGAGGTCGAAGCACTTTATCCGGTCAAGATCGACTATGTCATCGCGGATTTTTCCGATCTCGACCAAGTCCGGCATGCCGCGGACGTCATCTTGGACCGATATGAAAAGATCGACGTCTTGATCAACAGCGTCGGGATCCATTCGACCAAGAAGCGGTATACGAAGGATGGCTTTGAACGCGTTTTCTGTGTGAACCACCTTTCGACCTTTTTGTTTACGATGCGCTTGCTCGACCGGATGGTCGAATCAGCACCGGCACGCATCATTCAAGTCAACTCGGAAGGCCATCGCTTTAATGGTTTGCGCGTTTCCGATCTCAACTGGAAAAAACGGATCTATACGGGCTTAAGAAGCTATGGGGCTTCGAAAACAGCCCAATTGTTCACAGTCTTTGAACTCGCAAAACGATTGGAGCATACGAACTGCACGATCAACGCCATGCATCCCGGCGGAGTACGAACGAATATCGGCAATAACAATGGTCGACTGTACCGCTGGTTTCTCCACCACGTCCTCTGGCACTTCCTAAAGGATCCCAAAATATCCGGTGAAGCCATCGATTACCTCGCGTCCGCGCAGGAACTCGCCGGCGTATCGGGTAAATTTTTCAATCTTACCCGGGAAGAAAAGCCCGCGAGACACGCTTTGAATCCGAAAAAACAAAAACAGATCTGGGAAAAAAGCCTGGAAATGACCGGGTTGAAAAACGGAGGTGAACCCGATGCGATATGACGCGATCATCGTCGGTGGTGGTATTGCCGGACTCATCAGTGCCGCTTACTTGACGAAAAAAGGATATTCGGTTTTAATCTGTGAAAAAGAAGAAACCGTCGGTGGACTCGTTCAATCCTTTCGTGATCAGGGGTTTCTCTTTGATGCCGGCGTGCGAGGAATCGTTGACTCCGGCATCGTCAAGCCCATGCTCAAGCAACTTGATATCGACGTCGAGTTCGTCAAGAGCACCGTTACGATCGGTATCGAAAACGAAATGATTAGCGTGGAAACGATCGAAAGCCTTAAGGACTACCGTGAGATGCTCGTGCGCCTCTATCCCGAGCAAAAAGATGATATCGATCGCATTCTTGTCGAAATCAGAAGAGTCATGGACTATATGGATGTCCTTTACGGCATCGAGAATCCGCTCTTCAAAGACTTGAAGAACGACCGGAAATATCTCTTTAAAACGCTTGTTCCCTGGCTTTTTCGGTTCATGTGGAAAGCCGGAAAGATCAAGCGCTTTAACGCTCCCGTCGCTGAATACCTTGGCAAGCGAACCGACAATCAATCCCTCGTAGACATCATCAGTCAACACTTCTTTCAAAAGACGCCTGCATCCTTCGCTCTAAGCTATTTCAGTCTCTACCTGGACTATGAATATCCCGTCAAAGGAACGTTCGAGCTCGTCGAACGCATCCAAGCCTATATTCTAAAGAACAAAGGGACGATCAGAAACAAGACCCAGATCAAATATATCGACCCCAAGGAAAGAGTCATTCTCGACCAGGACGATAACGCGTATTCATACCGTCAATTGATCTGGGCGGCCGATCTCAACCAGCTCTATCAGGCCATCGAGATCGATCGGATCGAGGATAAAAAGGTGAAAGAAAAAGTCCAGGATCGCCGCAGGCAAATCAAGGATAAACGCGGTGGCGATTCGATCTATTCCCTCTTTCTCGAAGTCGATCTCGATTTGGACTATTTTAAGTCGAGATCGAGTGGCCACTGTTTCTATACGCCGATCAAGACCGGTCAATCGCGTGTTTTTAACCGTCTCAAAGATATGATCAAGTCCACCGACCGAAACGAGATTACGAACTGGATGCACGACTATTTGGACCATACGACCTATGAGATCGCGATCCCCGCCCTGCGGAATAAAGATCTGGCGCCACCAGGGAAAACCGGACTCGTCGTCAGTGTCCTGATGGACTATGACTATATCAATCACATCAAAACGCTTGGATTCTATCAGGATTTCAAACGGTTCACCGAAAACAAAATCATCGATGTTCTCGATCGAAGCATCTATCCCGGCCTGAAAGATCACGTCATCCATCATTTCAGTTCCTCACCGCTCACGCTAAAACGATTAAGCGGTAATCGCGATGGAGCGATTACCGGTTGGGCATTCACCAATGACGACATGCCGGCAATAACGAAAATGACCCATGTCACGAAAGCCTGTCTAACGCCTGTACCAGGCATTTTACAAGCGGGTCAATGGACGTTTAGTCCTTCGGGTTTGCCGATTAGCATCTTAACGGGTAAAATCGCCGCAGATCGGGCGCATAACCTCTTAAAGAGAGGCAAGAAAGCATGAAATCAATCGTCTTATATAAAAGCAAATACGGCAATACGCAGACATACGCCGAGTGGATCGCTGCGGCACTCGGTTGGGAGTTGCGAGATTTCGCTAACTTCAAGCAAAGCGAGATCAAGAACTATGACCACGTCATCTTCGGAAGTGGCGTCTACATGGGTAAGATGAACAAGATCAAATGCGTTCTTAAATGGTTCAAAGAAAAGCCCATCATCATCTTTGCCTGTGCCGGCAACAACAACGACGAAACCGAGATCGAAAGAATGCTAGAAAACAACTTTTCGCAAGAACAACGCGCCTTCCATACGTTTTTCTATTTACCCGGTGGCGTTGATTTTACCAAGGTCAAGGGTCCCTTTAAGATCATGTTGAACGTCTTTCGGAA
This sequence comes from uncultured Acholeplasmataceae bacterium, assembly GCA_964444805.1. GTDB lineage: Bacteria > Bacillota_I > Bacilli_A > Acholeplasmatales > Acholeplasmataceae > RECG01. The sequence goes on from CAYUIK010000099.1 coordinate 3,954, forward strand.
AGTCCTCGAAAAAAAGAAACATCGAACCGCCGATGAAGAGGCAATTCTTGCGGGGTTCCATCATCCGACGAACTATGTCGACGAGCGTCACATCGAAGGCATCGTTTCCTATGCGAAGCAGATCACGGAGGAATCGCTTGAATGTTAATCCTTAGACGAGGACGGAGGTTGAGCGCATGAAACACATAACGAGGACTTCCTTGTTCTTTGTCCTCCTATTAAGCCTTCCTTTGCTCGTCGCATGTCAGTCGAACGACACGATCGAACTATTCGTTGAAGTCATCGGCGAGGGGACGGTGACGCCATCACCAGGCATGTATACCTACGAAGAACCAACACGGCTTACGTTCACTGCCGAAGCGACAGACATCGACTGGGTTTTCGTTCGCTGGGAAGGGGCTGTCGGTGAGGTTTCGGACAACGAAATCTCGTTTCTTTTGACGGATGATACGCAACTCTTGGCCGTTTTCGAACGTCTTCCTAATGATTTTGACGTCACGTTTTCGATCATCGGCGAAGGAACGATCCATCCTATCGATGAGACCGTGACGATCGAACGGCATCAAACCTTGGAAATCGAAGCGATCCCTGATCCGGGTTGGCGTTTTTTACGGTGGGAAGGCTTCGTCGCCGAGCCTTTGTGTGCTCGGACATCCTTACTTCCCAATCACGCCCAAGAAGTCATCGCCGTGTTTGAACCCTACCGTGATGTCGGACTCTATTTATTCGATTCGGAGGAACGTCTTGATCACGTCGATCTCGGTCTTTGGCTCGATGGTTTTGCCGGGACGAGCCATACCTATATCCTCCGAAATCACGAGGATCGACCCTTCGAGATCGAAATCGTTCTCGAAGGTGAGCATAACGATCTCTTTGAAGTTTCTCTTGAAGACAACATCATCGAATCCAATGCCGAAACCGTTCTATCGATTCGCTATCTCGGTGAACGCGATCCCGAAGAACTCGGAGTCAAACGTAGCGATCTCGTCTTGATCATCGATGAATGCAGGCATACCATCACACTGGAAGCAGAGCCCGTCATCGATGAGATCTGGGCGTTGCACGCCTTGATGACCCTAGATATCGACGGCCTGAATCAGATGATCGCCCGATTCAAAGAAAGACCGTATGCGGAAGCACATTTAGCTCTAGGAATTCTTTATACGCATCTATTCGCCTTAGCACCCGAAGCCGACCGACAAGAGATCGCTGATGCCGCTTATGACGCCCTTATGGAAAGCGACTTAGAAAGCGATCTAAACACGGTGTATAAAGGCGTTTCAGCTAGCTTTATCGCCCAAACCCTTGGAGCAACAGGAGGGTCATATATCGAATTGTTTCAAGACATCCTCATCGATCTTGAACCAGCAGACCTTTCCTGGTTTTTAAACTATTGGCGGGGTATGACGCTTTTAAGAACTGCCGATGGCGTTTTAAATGACTTTTTTGCCCGTATGTTTTATGGTGCTCGGGCGACCGAATTATGGATCCCTGCGGGAGAAGCGTCGCTCGATCTCGTCTTTGATCACGCGCAAGAGCAGCGCATGCATCCCGATGAATCCTTTGATGGTTTCGTCTATGATCGGACGCTCATGCCCGTACCGGATCGGATTTATAAAGATATCGGCGAAGCGCCACGCTACATGCCGTCACCATAGCCATGCTTAGAAACATGAGATGCCGCGATGGACGAGCCCTTTCGATGTGGCTTTTTTATGATGTATCTTATTATAAGATTTCAAAGTGCACTGCGATGTCTTATTCATATCATGGCTTTACGAAAGGGATTCCGATCGAGATCGAGGAAGCCGCGTTAATCGATGGTTGTAACCCTTTCCAGCTCTTCTTCCGTGTGGTTATGCCGCTTTTGGCACCGATCACGTCGACGGTCGTTATTTTGAACACGCTGTGGATCTGGAATGATTTCTTGTTGCCGCTCCTGATGTTGACCGACGTGAAGACGCATACGATTCTGTTGGCGACGCGAAGTTTCTTTGGCACATATACGAATGAATGGGGTAAAATATTAGCGACACTCATTTTAGCGATGCTTCCCATCTTCACGCTCTATCTCTTGTTACAGAAGTTTATCGTTAAAGGAATCGCGGAAGGAGCGATCAAATCATGAAACGCACGTATGTTCATATCAAGAAGGGTGAACTCTATGATCCTTCTGGTCAACGCTTACGACTCGAAGGCGTCGGCCTCAACGGATGGCTGTTGCCGGAGGGCTACATGTTTAAAAGCCATCACGAGATCGACCGGCCGCGCCGGTTCTATGCTTGGACAAAGGATCTTCTCGGCGAAGAAGCGTCAAACGCCTTCTGGAAGTCCTTTCGAGCGTCCTACATAACCGAAGCGGATCTCAAACGAATCAAGGACCTTGGCTTTAATTCGGTCCGGATTCCCTTTGACTATGAGGTACTCTTTGTTCCGAGTAAAACCGAAGAAAGCCTCGACATCAAGAAAGAGGGTTTCCAGTTGCTCGACCGCGTGCTTTCCTGGTGTGAAACCTATCAGCTCTACGCGATCCTCGACCTACATGCCGCTCCCGGAGGACAAACGGGAGCGAATATCGACAACTCAGAACGTGATCAGCCCGAACTCTTTGAAGCGGAGGTCTATCGGAAACAAACGATCCATCTATGGGAAACGATCGCGAAAAGGTATAGGAATCACGCTTGGATCGCTGCCTATGACCTCTTGAATGAACCGTTGCCCAAGTGGTTCGAGCGCTATAACGACCGTCTCATACCGCTTTACCGGGATATCATTCGAGCGATTCGTGCGGTTGATCCCGAGCATTTGATTACACTTGAAGGGGTTCACTGGGCAACGGACTTTTCCGTTTTTGAAGATGCCTTGGACCCGGGGATCATCCTCCAGTTTCACAAGTACTGGTCGCCTTTTAACCGAAAGGCGCTTTTGCCCTATATCGAAAAAGCCCAAGAACTCAAACACCCATTATTTATGGGCGAGGGGGGAGAGCACTACTTGCTCTGGTATAGCGGCGCATTCAAGATGTATCGCCAACTCGATATCTCCTGGAATTTTTGGAGCTATAAGAAAATGGCAACCGAAAACTCCATATGTTCCTTTCGCGAACCACCTTTGTGGCAACAATGTCTTACGCGTGATTCGTCTCTTACAAAAGAAGCGATAAAAGAGACGTTTGCGGCGTTGCTTACCTCGATCGATTTTCCCGCTACGAACTTCAATATGAGCGTCGTCAACCACCTCTTTCAAAGAGATTCCTTTGAAACGCTCGGTCTTGCCTGTGATGTTGCCCGTGATGCTGATCGCACATGCGTCCGTGTCGATGAAACCGATCGAGAGATCACGCCCAATTTTAGTCTTAAAACGATTTTAGGCGTCAACACGCCCTTTCCGTATTTACGGATGAACGCGCAACAAAGCTATCGCTATACGTTCAACCTCTCCGTTGAAAGCTATGTCGAGATAACAATCGAACACATCAACCTTGACGATTTCTCGTTAGCAATCGACGCGACTCCCATCGATCATACCGTGCAAACCGACAAGCGCATCGTGCTCGAACGATTCCTTGCTTCCGGTTCGCACGTCCTCACCCTCGTCAGCAACACAAGAAGCTTGCTCAAACGCATCGGCTGGATCGTCGTCGCGTCAACGGATCACATCGAAGCTTGATGCTTCTTCTGTCCAGACAAGCAAAAAAAACCACGTGAACGTGTCCAAAGCGTCATCTAAAAAGACGAATAACGCCTGATCGATTCGTTTCGATCGGTCTAAAATCAAAATTTTCGATATTTCCTTTTTATGATAGAATATAGCGTGTAGTACATACATGATGACGTGACAATCGATAACGATGACACGCGATCGGAGGACATCATGAAACGATACGCGCTTACGATTTCCTTGTGCCTGTTCGTCTTTTTAGTTGCCTGCACGAACACTAAGGAAATCACGATTACTTTACTCGATCAGGATATGGAACTCTATGAAAGCTATACCGGGAAAACGAACGAAACGATCGAACTACCGGTATTAGACGATGAAGATCTTCTTTTTATCGGTTGGGAAAGCGAAGAGGATCTCTTTTATGGTCATCTTGTTTTAAATAGCGACCTTGTCCTTAGCGCTGTCTTCGAAGACCCCGAGGACGTTTTTCTACTCGAGTACAGGGAAAACGAAACGATCAGCACGTATCTCGTGGGTTATCGTGGTCGTGCCAAGCACTTAAGGATACCCGAAAAGATCGGTGATACCGTCATCGACGCGATCGGTTCACACGCCTTTCAAGACAGCAATCTCGTGGAAGTCGAAATTCCGAATGCCATTCAGCGCATCGAAGGCGAAGCCTTCAGCGACGCAAAAGAAATCAAGAGGATTTCGTTTTACGGAGATTACGCGGGTACCCAAGATCTTGTCCTCCTCGAAGAGGACTATCAAGCGACCATCGATGCCCATAGCGACCTGTGTTCGATTGTTGAAACGGATGGTGAGCGAATAACATTCGCTGCGGGTTGTCCGATCCGATCGGTCAGCGCGGTTCAAGAGGTTTTACAAGACGGCATTCTTTATCCGGTTTATCACGTCCGTGTCGACCTTGCCTTTTATATGGATAGCCCTTCGAATCTCATCATACAGGAGGGTGCCTTTGCCGGGTTGACAGCGCTCGAAGAAGTCGTGTTTTCGAGTCGCTATGATACCTTCCAACCCTTTATCTTTGAAAACACGCCCCGCTTAAAGCGCGTTCTGTTTCCCGAAAGTCCTTATTATACCGTAATCGATCAAATCGTCTATGACGATCAAGAAGAACACCTCATCTACTATCCGAGTGGCCTGACCAATCAGACCTTTATCATACCAGATCACGTCATCGAACTCGGTTACTTGGCTTTTTATGATCAGGACTATCTCGAGACGATTACGATCCCTGATACGCTTAAGCACCTTAAGATCACATCCTTTTTACACGTCGAACACTTAAAACGCATCGAAGTCGATCCAAACAACGAGACATTTTATGATATCGATGGCGTGCTCTTTTCCGCAAATCACAGTCTCATTACGTATCCGTATGGAAGAATGGTGGCTGACTATGTCGTTCCTGAGCATACGAAAGTCATCGCTCCCTATTCTTTTTACGGGCAACGCTTCTTAGAATCCATTATCTTTCCGAATCCGCTAACCCATCTCGGCTATTATGCCTTTCGTGGTGTCGAGCGCCTTAAGGTTCTCGATCTCCCCGAATCGGTCGAATACATCGATTCCGATCTAACGCAAAAGAGTTCGATCGAGACGCTGATCATTCGTCGAAGCGGAATCGTTTACGATTCGATTACGCGCGCGAATATATCGTGGTATACGGACTTCCCGGTCGTCTATGTTCCCGATGACTCACTGGACCTTTATCGCGATGACCCGGATTGGCGCATACCGGCAAACCAGTTTCGACCGTTATCCGAAAGCGAATAAAAAAATGAGGGGTGTGATATGCTCGGATATCACACCCCTCATGATTCGTCTAACAAGCCATTATGCCTTAAAAACGGATCAACACGATCATTTCAACTGTGCGATGATCGCTTTCGAAAATGCGGGAAGATCCTGTGGCGTCCGTGAGGTAATCAGGTGACCGTCGATGACGACGTCTTGATCGAGATAGATCGCTCCGGCGTTTTCGATGTCATCCTTGATCGAATAAAAGCCTGTTAAGCGCTTAGAACGTAAATGACAGGCCGAGATCATCAGCCAAGGACCGTGACAGATCGCTGCGATCGTCTTTTTTTGTTCGTCCATCGCTTTCACGAAAGCGATGGTTGCTTGACTGCGACGCATGTAATCCGGCGAAAAGCCACCGGGAATGATGAGCGCGTCAAAGTCATCGGCCGAAATGTCTTTACTCGATAAGTCACTTTTCATCGGCAAGCCGTGTTTACTCTGATAGACCGTATGCTTTTCAGGTCCGATCAAGTCGACACGAAACCCTTCTTCCTGCATCCGAATATAGGGGTAGATGAGTTCCTTGTCATCGAAGAGATTTTCTATGAGTATCGCGATACGTTTCATGGATAACACCTTCCTTTTCCTGTGTGTTTCTACCTTCATTATAATCGATTTCGCCCTTTAATCAATGGATACGCCTGATCGAAAAACCGATTAGAACGGATGAAAGACAGGTTTTTCCTGGTGTCTGTGGACATCCTTCCTTCAAACAAAAAGACGCATCGATGACCCTAAAAAATCACCTACGATCAGAAATGTCTAAAAAGAATGGGAAATCGGCTTGAACGCTTTTTATATGGTATTGAATATCGCCGTCGCTTCATGTATAATCATACTAAATAAGCGACACGAAAGCGATGCCTGCCTCGTGGCCGATACGAGCACTAGAAAGGAAAAACGATGAACAGAATAAGAAAGATGATGGCTGCTATTATTTTATTTTTTATGCTTTTTATTACGTCTTGTGAGGTTGTCCCCGAGATCGAAGAAACAGACACATATACGTCACTCATCATCGAAGAAGCCCTCGATCAAGGACTGATCAACAGTGCTTCGGTCGCGATCATGGATCAGGGTCAGTCGGTCTATGAACGTGGCTTTGGTTTGGCGAACCGGGAAGAGAACGTCCCCGTCAATCAAGAGACCGTCTACAACATCGGCTCTGTCAGTAAGCTCTTCGTCGTCGTCTCGATTCTCATGCTCGTCGATGACGATCAGATCGTCCTCGACGAACCGGTTAAAACCTACCTCCCGGAATTCGTCATGGAAGATGCGCGCCATGAGGCAATTACCGTGCGGATGCTCTTGAATCATTCGTCCGGGCTGCCTAGTTTCACCGTCTGGAACAATCTCGCCTATGCCTACAACGACCACATCTATGACGAGTTGCTCGACGCCCTTGCTCACTCGCGACTCAAACACGACCCCGGTGAACTCATGACGTATTGTAACGATGGGTTTACGCTCGCCGAGATGATCGTTGCCCGGCAATCCGACATGTCCTTTGGGGACTTCATTAAAGAACGGATCTTCGAACCCCTAAATATGGAACTGAGTGACCTTGGACTCGGTCGCATGAAAGAAGATTTGACTCCGGCCTATTACTATCGCGAGGATGGCGTTCGCGAGCCGCTTGAAGTCATCTCGATGCTCGCCTCTGGCGGCATCTCTTCCACGCCAACGGAACTCTGTCAGTTCGCAGAGATCTTTTCGATGGAAGATAGTCTTCTATCACCCGAATCACTCGAAACGATGCTTGCCCTACAGACCAGTGATTTTTTAGAAGCCTTAGCGGGTGACGGCTATACGTTTGGCCTTGGTTGGGATTTCGCGGGACTTTCCGTTTTCGACGATGAAGACCTCCTTCTCTATGGGAAAAGCGGTGGAACCGCGCACTACGCTTCGATGCTCTATACCGTGCCTTCGATCGGTGTTTCGGTCGCCGTTACGGTGAGTGGTCTAGGCTTTGATGTGGTCGGTAACGGCTATCAGATCCTATCGACTTATCTCGAGGAACAAGGATTCATCGAGGTCGATGACGAACAGCCACCAGTGATCGAACCACAAGAAATCGATTCGCTATTACTCGATTATCGGGGATACTACACGCTTGGCAGCCGTGTCGTTCGTATCGATTTCAATGAAGAAGACGAAATGGAACTCTATGCCCTCGCGGGGGATGAGGAGCACTTGACCCTTGTGGCTTTCTATCATGACGGCGTGTTTCATGCGGGGGATCAAACGTTCTTCTTTCGAACCGTAGCCGATCGACAGTATCTCATGCAATACCTTTTCAGTCCGACAGGAAATACGTTTGAGATGCAGGTCGGTGAAAAGCTCCCGGCGATCTTAAACCCTAAAACACTCGATCTACCCGCAGGTGACACGCTTTGGTTACGCGTTGATAGTAACGGAACTGAAGTGAATGAGTTTCAAGAAACGCATATCCAAGCGCTCGGCTACTATGCGGCTCTTCCGGGTTATGTTGATTTCTATGGCCCGAAAGTGATCGTTGACGATCACTTTGCGGGTATGGCCTCACGGGCTTTGCGTGACTTAACGGAAATGAAACTCATCGAGGTGGAAACGGATACGTGGATCTGGTTATCGGGAGCGCTCTATATGCCGATACGCTTGGCGAAAACAATCGAAGATGAGACACAGACCGTAACGATCGGCGACATGGGCTATGCGGAGTGGTTCGTCGCTGGTCAAGATCTGGATGTCACCTTCTCGATTCCCGAAGGTGGCCGAATCCTCGTCTTTGGTGACGAAGGCATCGTCTATGATAGTCTTTTCGATGGTGAGGATGTCGTGATCGCTCAGGATAGCTTGGTCGAATTCATCGCGAATGAAGGCGATGCCTTCGATATCGAGCACCAATCCTGATGTCCCTCGATTCGATCGACCGGACCTATTTGGTTCGGTCTTTTTTTTATTCACATTCAGCCAAAACCACGTACCCTGGATTCTCAGAAACACATAACAAAAATGATGGATGGACGCCTAGATCGACGTGAATTTCTTTGTGTTTTCCAGGACTTTGCCGCTTATCCTTTTTTGGTATAGATCTGCTGCCCTGATATCGTTTCTCTCGTTACGTTTTTTTAATCCATGCGCGTGTGGAGGTAAGAAAAACGTCTGCTCATGGTAAATATTTAAGAGGTTTGATTGGTATCACGGTGAGCTATCGTTAGGTGTTGGCGAGAAGCCGGAATTAAACACGAAGTGCACCAAAAATCCAACGAGAACTGCTCGACAACACACAACAAAAAGAGAAATAGAAGAAACTGGCTCGACACCTATAAGGCGGTCGAGTTCATCTTTCATCTTTTGATCTGTCCTATTCGAAAAAAGATGAAAATAAATTAATTATCGATCTTTTTTATCTTGCTTTTGTTGTCAGATATGCGTACAATAGAAATACGAGTGTATGCCTAAATCGGTTTACGTGCATACCCACACAAGAGGAGGGAATTTATAATATGTACCGAGTCAAACAAATCGTTTTTTTTGTTGTCTTTTTAAGTATATTCATGTTGGCTTCTTGCGAAGAAGGAACGAGTATCAAGATTACCTTCGACCCGGTCGGAGGTTTGTTTTCCGATGAACAAGAAGAAGTCGTGATTTTTGTTGATCAAGCATCAGCCGTACAACTGCCCGAAAATCCAACCAAGGAAGGGTTTGTTTTTAGTGGTTGGTACTTTGATCGTTACTATGTTCAACCTTTTTCGGTTGAGGATTTCACAGCAACACAATCGATTCGGCTCTATGCGAAATGGGATGAAGACCATGGTCAAGAACCGACGACAGAATTTACGGTATATTTTGAAATTGGTGAAGATGAGCCCTATGCAACGCTTGTTTTTTCAAGTGGTGAAACCGTTAGTCTACCGGAGGATCCCGAACGCATCGGTTTCAGTTTTGCTGGTTGGTTCTTTGCCGAAGAAAGCTTCGAACTCTTAGATCTAATGAGTTATTATCCCGAAGATGAACGTGAAATATCAGTCTTTGCGCGGTGGTCGCCAAACAACTACACGATCTCCTTTGATACCGAAGGGGGAACGGAACTCCCTTCCGTTGAAACAGCCTATGGTGCTCCGATCGAAACGATCGAAGATCCCGTTAAAGAAGGACATACCTTCCAAGCCTGGTATCTCGATCAGGAAAAAGAAGTACCATTCATGCTTACTGAAATGCCCGCAAACGACATCCAACTCTATGCCAAATGGGTAGAAACGGAAAGTGTCAATCTAGGCACGCTTTGGGATCAATCCTACGAGATGATCGATGACATGTGGGGAACAACGCTGATTTCGATGATCTACAAAAATGCTGATCAGGGAACCGGAACA
>CAYUIK010000100.1:0-15693 GCA_964444805.1 uncultured Acholeplasmataceae bacterium
GTTTATTGAACCGATACTGTGACATGTGCGGTTCCATGACCGAAAACGTCGATATGCTCGTCGAGCTTTTTCTCGCATAGTCTTCGGCGTCAATCGCCATGCGTACATCAAGCGCACGAGTCGCGCCTTGTTCAAGGTGATCCGCGAGATAATCCTCGTAGTCCTTTCGTTCGATTGAATTCGATATCGTGACTTTTGAAACGTAGAGCTCAACCGAGTTGTTCAGCGTCAAACGAATCGTATTTTGTCCGGCTTGGAGTCGATTCTTTAGCGGTTCCTTGATGATGGCCGCCGGATCCTGGGAAGGATAATCCTTTGTCCATTTTTCAACGCTTTTGACAGAAATCGGTATTTCATCGCCATACCGATCGAGTCGCGGTTCTGACACTTCTTTTTCATAGACGAGGTCGAGCAATATGCCTGCATCCTCGTTGTATTGTATTTCAAAGGGTTGGTCGCCATACGCGATTTCTTTTTTGAGTTCGGGATTTCGAATCCGTTCATCGACGATGAGATAGTCTATCCAGATCTCATAAAGCCCGGTTTCTTCGACTGTTAGATCGATTTCAATCGCGTCCCCCACGCCCAATCCGATCGCTTGTACACCATACATCTCTTCGACTGGCAAGTCGGTCATAAAGGTTTCTGCTTCAACCACGTGCTGAACGCGTGGCATCGGTTCATCTTGATCGAGCCATTTTTGATAGACACTCCGATAACTGTTGACGTTTTCAAGTGTCTCAAGCGATCCGCTTGTTTCCTGGTCCGTCTTGGCGTCATATGTTTCATCCACATCAGCGTTAGCCGTCAGAGACAGGGAAAAAAGGATGGTCCAAAGTCCGATAAGCGATCCGATGATCATTCGCTTGATGTATCGATCCAACATGTCGAACGCTCCTTTCACAAAATCAATGTTTTATCAGTTGATCCTTGATTTTCAAACAGATGCCTTTGGCATAGCGCTTGGTATGCCTGAGATCCAAGTGCACGTGGTCGATCAAGCACCTTTCATCGAAAGCACCGAGCACGTCCTTAGAATCGATTACAAGGATGTCATGCCGACGCGCGGCATCGATAACGGCATGGTTATAGGCTATTCGCTCACGATCATAGCGTTTATGATCCAAGCGACGATTATGGTGGTGATCGAAAACCGGTGGCATCAAAACCCAGATTCCTTCCCGCGCAATCGTGCGAACTCTGACGAAGACGCGATCAAGATTTTTCCGGAACACCTCAATCGAAACCATCGGCATGTCTTCGCCATCCACGTGCTTTATATCGTGTAGTCCACACGCCATGATCAAGACGTCCGCATAGACGTTTTGACTTTCGATGGCTTTCATATATGTCAGCAACATCGTCGATGGTCCGACATTTTGATCGAGGGGGGCGAGATCGAGTCCGTGATTCGTGCCGGAATACGTGACCCCCTGTCGGGCCAAACATTGAAACAAATCAGGGTTTGCCTGCAGGAGGATACTGTCACCTAGACCAATTACGCATTTCTTTTTCACAGGGATGAGAAGTCAGCGATGAAACCGAGTTTACGAGAAATGTTTTCCGAGATCGAAACGAACTCTTCCGCTAAAGCCTCTCGATCCGTTTCGATCGATGCGAGGTCGCACGCTGCGATGACGCCAACCACACGATTTTCAAAGTTGTAGACGGGTGCCGCTAACGTAACAATGTGCGGACTATTCCGATCATTGGCGAACAGATAGCGTTTCCTCCGGTTTTCATCGAAGTCAGGAAGATTTCTGTCCAAAACCTTCTGATCAAAACTCAGGTAACACTGTCCTACGACGCTATTGGTGAAATCATGGGTCGCTGTTCCGATTTCCTGTGGGGTCATGACTTTACTGTTTTTCGGTTGGTATTTATGTACATAGACGATCTTGTCATTAATCCGCTTTGTTCCAAAAACCGTAAACCCGGTCTTCATTGCGAAATCCTTGAGTTCGTGTTCGGCAGACTCGATAAAACTGGAGTTTTTCGTGTAGACGGATCCGATCGCGAACATCTTCGATCCGATGACATAGTTTTTTAGTCGGGGATCCTTATAGTAGACAGCATCCGCTTTGTAAAGCGTTTGGAGAAAGTCATAGCATGTCGCTTTGGGAATGTCTAGTTTGGGGTAGATCTCCCCGAGTGTCAAGCCTTCCTCGTGCTTGGCGATGAGTTCAAGAATGGCGAGCACCCGATTGACTGTTCGATTGTCTTTCATTTAAAACCCTCCTGATCAAGTCCGAAGCGAAAGTATGCCTTCGCATTACCATAACAGATCGCTTCGATCATGTTCTGAATCATCGATTCATCGTGAGGATATCGTCCTGACAAAACTTCTGTTCCGATATAGTCCGAAAGAATGCGTCGGAAATAATCATGTCGCGGATAGGATAGAAAACTTCTCGAATCGGTTAGCATGCCGATGAATAGAGCGAGGACGCCGTTATTGGCAACCGTCTCGAGCTGTTTTTTCATTCCTTGAATCGTATCGAGAAACCACCAGGCTGAACCAAACTGAATTTTTCCGGGAATCCCGTCCCCTTGAAACGATTGTCCGATCGTCATGGCAACCTCAAAATCACCAGGGTTCAACGTATAAAGAATCGTTCTGGGTAAATGATTCTCATAATCGAGACGATCGAGAAGCTCGGAAAGACGTTTCGCGATGAGCTCATCGTTGATGGCATCATATCCATAGTCTGGTCCGAATCGCTCATACATGCGTGTCCGTATGTTTCGTAGTGCCCCGATATGGTATTGAACGACCCACGCGCGGTCATAATAGGCGCGTCCGAGAAAATAAAGCATGTGCGACTTATATATACCAATCTCTTCGGGCGTCAAGGTTTCCAAGCGATACGCTTTATGATAGATCGCTTCGACGCGCTCGCGCGCTGCCCGGACACACTCAAACTGGTCAATCGCGTGGTCCGCGAGGCGACAGCCATGTTCATGAAAAAAGTCTATACGCTTTAATAAAGCTCTTTCTAGTTTATCAAGATGATCGATTTCCGTCTCTGTGACGCGCTCAAGCGTCCGGATCCACGGTCGAAATGTTTCTCGCTCGATATCGACCGCACGGTCCGGTCGAAATGCGGGTATGACGCGCGTTTGAAAGGTCTCGTCGTCTTTGAGTTTTTCGTGATAGCGAAGGTCATCGACGGGATCATCGGTCGTGCAGATCACTTCGACGTTACTCATCTTGATAAGCGCACGCGTCGTTAAGTGCTTGAGGGAATCATTCGCCTTTTGATAGATTCTTTTTGCTGATTTCTCGTTCAAAACCTCATTGATCCCGAAGAACGCCTTCAACTCCATATGCGTCCAGTGATAGAGCGGATTTCCGATCAAATGCGGCACGGTTCGAGCCCAGGCCATGAAACGTTTAAAATCATCGTCGGTTCCACTTACCAAGGATTCGTCATAGCCCATCGCACGCATGGCACGCCACTTATAGTGATCTTTTCCCAACCATACGTCAGTAATCGTCTTAAACGTTCGATCCAAATAGATATCCTTAGCCTCGAGATGGCAATGATAATCGATGATCGGCAAGTTTTTCGCATAGTCGTGATAGATCTGTTTCGAGATTGGATTCGATAAAAGGAAATCATCCGATAAAAACGTCATCGTGTCTCACATCCTGTCCTAAGAGATCATAGTCGTTCTAGCTTTTTATCCATCTTCTAATGATTGTTTTCAAGCTGCACGAGGTGCCGACGGATATGCGCGGCAAGCATGTCATGATAATCCATCCTATACCGGTTCCAAAGCCGATCAAGATCGTCTTTAAAGCGGTACGTGCCATCTTCATTCAAAGCATTCAAGATGTGCCCGTAAGTAATATGAAGCAGCTGTCTCGCATCATCGTTTTCGAATAGTGCGACGAGCTGATCGTCTGAAAGCGTATCGAGCGCCGGGATGTTTGAAAGATTTGTCGTGACGTGATAGAGCTTTTGGGCGTCTGCGAATGAATCGATGGAAAAGGCGTGGATCTTTCGATAGAGTCCGGGATCCTTGAGCGCGATGAGTCGCATCGCCTCGAGCCAATTCGTCCCCGCCGTCTTAACATGGTAGCGGCCTCGTGTTTGCTGGCCGATCATTCGAAAGATGGAAAACTTGTCCGATCCCGAGTGAATACTCAGTTTATATCCGAAGCGTCGCGCGATCGCTGCGTGGATCGCAAAGTCGGTTTCAAAGGTGTCGATATCGCCAATATAGTCGATGCCTTTTTGAAATTCACCGATAAATCGCGGTGCGAGCGTATCGAGTCGAACGCCACGGCGATCGAGTTCGGAAGCGATGACGTAGTGGTCGAGTGGCGTTGTCGGTGTCGCTGTTTCGTCGATCGAAAGTTCAAAATTGGCTCGTTTATCGCGACTGGAAAAGAACTGTTCATAGATCTTTTCCGTGTAGTCGATCGCTTCGCCATAGATCGCATAAGCACGTCTCAAACCCGCTTGCTCGATTTTTAGTACGTGATCTTCAATCGAGATCGTTTGACCGAGATAACGATCCTTGAAATCCTGTGGCATATCCGCTCGCAAATCGAGGTCACTTTCTTGTTTGATATAGTCACTGCAGTCCAGCGTAATCATCGTATATCCGATCTTTAGCGCTGATTCAATTTCTTCTGGCGTCCGCAAGTGATCACCATCAGCACCGAAGCCTTTCTTATATCCTGCTTTAAAAACAGCGAAAGATGCCGCATCGAGTACGTCTTCATACGTTCTTCTCGTCATGTTCAGCTCGCGCATCGATTGTTGTGCGAGGATGGGATAAACGTCATGATTTTTGATTGCCTGCAAATGTCCGAATCCTGCGATACCAAGACGGTCACCCAGGCCGATCGTTCGGTCATAAGCAAGGATCGGGATCGGGCTCGTATAGGGAACGTGCTTGCGTAGGCTTTTCGCATTGGCGTGATTCAAAGGTGCAATCTTGACGCGTCCAAATTCATTTTCTACATACTCACCAAAAAAATCATCGGCGAGCGAGCCCTGTATGCAGAGACGGTCTTTACCGTCGTGACAACACATCAAGATAAAACCTTGTTGGGATCGATAGAGTGACTTCTTATAGATCGAATCACTTTGTAAGTTGTCCAAAAGATCCATGTGTATGCGTGTTCGCGAGCGAGATGATGTGTCGTCGCGAACGCTCCTTTCTGTCGTCATGTCATTGATTGGAATGATGATTCGGGTGTCCTTCTATAAAGTCTATATATGCGGACACCGTCTATCATCAATATTATATCACAAAAATATCGAAATGAAAACGCTTTTTTTTATCATTCAAGTACTTTTTTTTCGTCGATAGGTCCAATCTTTCATACCGTTTATCATGTCGGTCGATGGGTCGTAATAACGTATGATTTTTTATTCATGTTTGAATTTGAAAAAAACCTTTTGACAGGACACGTCAAAAGGTTTTGGTCACGCTGGTATGAATCATGTGTTCGAGAAACGGGTTGTCGATCTAGGCGACCGACCGATCGAGTCGACGTTGGATGTAACATGCGTATCTCTTGGGGTCGTAAAATTTTAAAACCTTGAACACGCGCTGCGTGTTAAAGGGACAAAACCGCCCCGTTCTCGTGTAACGCTGGTGTTGCTTGCCTTTGGGTCTTCTTTCGGCCTTGATTCGACCGTAATAATCGAGTCTTTCCACGATGATATCCAATCCTTCCGCCATCCGCATGTCGTAGGGAAAGCGGAGTTCAGCCAGGACTTCGAGCACTCTTAAGAGGTCGTATCGCCACGAATATGGAAAGTCGAAGTTGAGCATATCCTTATGAATGATTTCGCCTGTTCGGGCCGAACGGAACAGTCGTTTCGTCAAGATATATTCGATTCCCGGGGGAATGGCTCGTTCGATATCTTTCAAGCGATACGTCAGATCACTCTTTCGCAGCTTGGAAAACGCCTCGATCACCGAAAGCGTCGTATGCAAAGAGGACTGACGCGGATTTTCTTGCCACTCACAGTTCCATCCGCCGTCCTTGAGCTGGTTAAGAAGCACGTAGTCGATCATGTCTAGGACCCTTGCATCCGGGAGATTCGCCTCCGCGGCAATACGAATCATCATCGCGACGACGCACAGATCCTGGTATCGGTTCAAATCGATCAGACCCTTTGGTTTCCACATGTGATCGAACAGGACCAGGATCGCTTTTTTGATGCGTGGGTCGTCCATCGGGGCACCGAGTTGACAGAGCTGAAACAGCGTATAGTGGGTCGAAATGTATTTCGGACTGTAAAAACCTTCCCACATGTACGTCTGGGGATCTTGTTTTTTCATGAGAACGAGTCCAAAACCACGTTTCAACGTGCGTTCTCGCAAATCCCTTAGTTCGTCTTCTGGAACGTCTAGAAGGTCGCGCTTGACGAGATATTTGACGGATATGTTGCTTTTAAGAAGCCAATCGATGACGGTCATGGCTCAATCCTCCCGGTTGAAATCGATTTCGACGTAGTCGTTTTCGACGAGATCGAGGTCATTTAAAAATTTCAAGTGGAAGAACTCCTGATCGACATGCTCGCTTTCTTCGATCAAGGTCCGTTCGATGTAGAGTTCGTCGTCTTGATCCCGATACGTTTCTTCAACGAGCATGTAGGCCATATGCTCATGGGCCTTGATCGTTTTAACATCGGATTCTTCCGCGATGACATCCGTTTGAAGCAAATCGTTATGCTCGTCGTATTGCCTGAATGAAACCGCAAGGAGGTCATCGACAAGGATGAACTCGACGGATACAATGAGCTCAGCAAACGTTTGATCCGGATAGGTTCCGGTCTGTGTGAGCGTGATTTGCGCTCCCCCGATATCGCTTCCGAGTGAGGGCCGCTCGTAAATCTCATGCGTGATCAAGTCCTCATAGAGAACCGCTAGATGGACCGTCTTTGAAGCAAGATCTCTTCCGACATATACGCTTGTATCGAAGGTATAGGTATACGTCATGTTGAGCAATTCGTCATCTTCATGTTCGGAATGGACGTGCAAGTCAAACGTGCCGATCACGCTTTTTCCGTATTGACTGCACGTACGGTCTTTTTGAACATATTGTCCTTCGCAGACGAAACTCACGTAGAGATACTCCGTGAGATCGAGCGAAGCATAGGGTTCTTCATGGATATCCATCTTGATGGCGAAAGGGACTTCGTATGGACTTTCATCTTTTCCCTTGGGCAGATCGGATTCGACGGCGAGCTCACAGCTTCCCAAGGATAGGATCAGCATCAAGAGCAGTATGGTACTAAACGTTTTCTTCATTGTTTTCTCCTTTATGGTCGATCAGGTCGCCCGGTTTGACGCCTAAATACGTACAGATGCGATCAAGCGTCTCGAAGCGTATGCCTTTGGCTTTCCCGCTTCTAAGGATCGACATATTCGCTTCGGTAATGTCGACATAGCGACACAGTTCTTTGGCGGTAATCCCCTTGTCTTTGAGGAGGGAATCGAGTTTGATCGTAATCATCAGATCATCAACTCGTTTTCCCGTCGCAGCTCGACGGAAGTCAGGACGTATTTGCCGAAAAGCAGAAGCAGACTTGCGATCATGAGGGCGAATAACGGAAGATCGAAGTGAAAATGAATGTGGTCTAAGTTCTTCCGCAGGAAAAAGGTGAGCGCGTTTTCCGTGAAAACCATCGCCAGAGCCGTGACGAGATAGATCAGGCTGAAGCCGTACAGTCTTTGAACGGATCCATACAAGGAATCATTTCCGATGTCGAAATCCGTAAAGACGGGAAATGCGAACCGGACCATGGTCATCATGAGAACAAAGAGGGTCGTCTCCTTGAACAGACTGAATAATGAGCGAGCCACCTCTTCTAGGATCACGTCATCCTGGATGCTGCGGATTGTACCAGGCAAGGACGCACCGGCGTAATCGAGGATGATCATCACGGCAACGAGATCGACGAGCAGTCGTAAGACCGCATCGATCCGCATGTTTTTCATGTGGATGAAACGCAGGATACCATAGATCAACAAGGGCGCGTAAAGCGTCGTGAGAAGACCGAAGAGGATCATCGTTTCTACGTCTTTGATCGCAGCAGACGTCATCGACTCGAGGATCCGGGGATCGATGTGATCCACCATGAGGTGTGGGTTGATGGCATAATAGAGCACAAGGCCAAGACTAACCGCGATGATGATCATGATGAGATCGATCGGTTTAAATATTTTACTCTTGATCCGATAAAAGAGATAACCGAGTGGCACAAAAGAAACCGCAAGCCAGATCACGATCGCCAGCATATTCGACCATGGGCCGAACTCTGAAAGGGACCTTAGAAACCCGCCAAACACGTGATAAGGACCGACGAACACCGCAAAAACGAGCATGTCCCCCGGTTGTTCAAGACCAACCCAGAAAAAGAGGGCGAAAGCGAGAACATAGACGATGAGTCGTTTCATAGGAACACACCCTTTATTATTGTCTAACAATAATTATACCGGAAAAATAATCGTTTTACAATGATTTTCATAAAAAAAGAACGAAGATGGTCGTTCTGGGCGGTAAGCATAGCCTGTTTGGTATTTTTACCTTTTAAAGTGCTTTTACCAACGTATGATTGGAAAAGTTGCGCGGGAAATCCTCGACCGTCATGACGATTTCATATCCGAGCTTACGATCTAGACCCGGTGCTTGAAAGGATCCTGTACCAAGGTATGACTGGGTGATGCCCATCGCTTTCGCTTCCTGTTCGACCAATTCCATCAATTGGTTTGCGATTCCCTGCTTTCGAGCATTCTGACGGACGAAAAGGAGGTCGACATAAAGATTGTCCATCGCGCTTTTCCCGACGATGCCGCCGACAAATTGATCGTGATCGAGACAGACATAACTCAAACGCTTTTCGTTGGGGTCTTTTAGAGCGTGCGCTTGTTCAAAACGAGCTAACTTCTCTTCGAAGATGCCTTCATACGCTTCAATCGGCTCATCGGCCGCCATGATTCGATAGTCACCCTTGTAAGCGATCCTTCTGAGCGATTTATTGGTTAGCGTCGTTTGGAACCCGCCTTTGGGTATATCCTTGATTTTACCGATGATCTGAAATCCGGCCCGCTCGAAGTCTTCGACCATGGCCGGATCGGTCAACGAAAGAATCGAACCGAGCGCCTCGTTTTTGAATGTTTTAAAAGCGTTCGACAACAAAGGAAAAAGCGCGTCGGTAAAATCATAGAAATAGCGCAAAAGGTGAATCCAGTCCCAACCAAACGATATCGTCGCGGCGGATACCATGTTGTCACCGGAAAAAACGTAGACATATCGTCGCTCTCGCCTGCAGGACCCCGTCGCCTCAAGGTTGAACTCGACGAGTCCGTCCATGATTTGTTTTGCATAGATCCCCTTCGAATCGTTGCTGTATTTTTAGTTCCATGTATGCGCTCCTTGTCGAGCCTGTAACATCAGTTAGGACGATGCCTTTTGTATTCATACATCTTACGATCGACCTCGGCATAGAGCTCATCGAGGGTCATAGGGTCGCGATGCCTTTCGTATCCATAACTGAAGGTCATCCGATTGAACACCTTGTTTTCCGATTGTTTGATCGTAGCGTCCAATTCCTTGATCCTTTGCGCGATATCCACCTCGTCTTCGATGATTACGATGTATTCATCACCACCGATGCGGCTGATCATCCGATTCGGATCAAACGTTTTGACCAGGTATTTACCAAACAGAATGAGCACATCGTCACCGGTCAGATGACCATAGTGATCGTTGATCAACTTGAACTGATTGAGGTCGAAATACGCAACAGCAAACGGTTTTTTCCTGTCAATAAGGTTCTCGACGTACGTTTCATAGCTTAGCCTGCTGAAGAGTTGTGTCAAAAAGTCACGATCACCGGAGGTGGTTTCAAAGAAGATGTAAATGACGAGAATGCTCAAGGCAATCGAATTCCAAGCCAAAAAGATCTGCACCTCATACATTTGAATAAGCATACCGATCATCGGTAAAAGAAAAAAGAACGCATACGTCATAAAGGATATCCGGGTAATTTGGTGTCTATGTCTAATTAGGAAATAAAGGACATAGAGGTATGTCCCGCCCAGGACGACATAGTGAATCCAAAGAAAGGAACTCGAACCGTATTGATTTTGATCGTCTACCGTAAAATATAAGGGATAAAAGACGTTGACCCCGAGGATGAACACGGTAAAAAGCGTCGGTGGGAATAACAACAACTGTTTCCAAAGAACGATCCGTTTGTGTTGTACCTTGTGTTTCAAGTAACCGATCATCAGACTCGCGATCATCGAAGCGATGATAAAAAGGAGTAGGTTCGACCCGTACTCGATGACCTTCGCTCCCGCAAAGGACTTGCCGTCAAAGATCCAGGAAACGGGTTCCATGAGAACACCCGTGAAGGCAAGAACGGTTGCTGTTCGCAAGATGCGCTTCCCCATACTATCGATTTTCGATCGTGTCCTCATGATGACATAGATTACGAGCAAAACGAATAACGTGAACACGTGGAGTTGAAAACGAACGAACAAGTCCATGAGCATCTCTCCCCTTATGATCGAGCACATACGGCACCAAAAAATGAATCCCTGAACAGCTTGATCAGATGTCGTCTACTTTATATTCATTCTACCCTAAAACGTTCGGTTTGTAAATGACGAAAAAACGAATGACTGACGGTTTCGAATTCGAAACAAAACCCGTTTTTCCTTCGCTTTTCAAAGACGTTTATCGCGTTTCAATGGTTTAGATCCTTTTTCTCTTTTTCGTTGTATAAAGATGGGTCCGCCCCCGATTCGATATGATACTGATAAAACGTTTTTCATCCGCTACAAATACCTATACGCCAAAAATCATGTCCGGATGATCTTCCACCCACGGCTTTTGGCATAACGCTCTAGTGCACGATCGGGATTGACGGCGATCGGCTCTCCGACAATCTTTAGAATCGGTATGTCATATCCGTTATCGGCATAGGCCTTCGATCGGGCGAAGTCCGCGTCAGGAAAAGCTTCTCTAATCGCTTTCTCCTTGCCCTCGCCAATGACGACTTCGACTTCCGCAAAGGTACGCAGTCTTCCTTCGATCATTGAAGCGGTACCGATGATCGTATCGAACCCGTCCTCCTTGAACGGATGCAAGATCAGATCGAGATTCCCGCTGAGAAGGACGGTATGATAGCCTTCTTCCCGATCCCTAATGAGTTGTTTTCGCATCGTATCCGAAATATAGGCTTGGAGACGTTCATGGTTTTCCATTAAAAAAGGATCGAGTCTTTCGCGCTCGACACTCGCAAAGAGAGTCGCGGTCTGTTTCATCGTGTAGGGATTGAAACGGCGCTTATTCCAGCCGAAAAGGTGGAGTTTGTGCAGGACATAGCGGAAAACGATGCTGCGCCAAACTTTACGAAAGGCAACATCATGCATGTGTTTTTCTTTCCAGAGCTCATAGAGCTTCCCAAGCGTCTGGATGGAAACATACGTTCCATCGAAATCATAGATCGATAGTTTCATCTTCTCCTCCTGCCAAGACTCTGTTTACTGTTCATTATACCACCGATCAACGCTTTCGGATAACATGAGAAGGACAACATCGGTTGACAAACGGTAGCACTTATTCTATACTAAATATAGTCATATGCGCATATGCGTATATATGGAGGTATTTACATGAACGAACTCCTGCAATTCTTTCGAGCCATCAACGACGAAACGCGATTAAGACTTTTTTCCTTATTGTCCGAACGCGATCATTGCGTCTGTGAACTGACCGAGATTTTGGCGCTTCCCCAACCAAAAGTCTCGAAGCACCTGGCGAAACTAAAAGATCTCGGTTTCGTAGAGACGAAACGCGAAGGCCAGTTCATCTACTATCACCTATCCGTTTCAAACGAGATCATCCAAGAGATTCTCGCAGTCATAACGAAACACGCCAAAGACGATTCTGTTCTGGCGCAAGACCGCCAAAGAATCTCCACCTGCAAAGCCCCCTTGCAAGATCGCGAGGTCACCCATGGCTGACATCCTCGCATTCATCCTAGATCTTTTAGTTGAAGGACTTCTTTTCCTTAGAAACTACCTCTTTTTTCCCACAGACGGAGAAACGTTTTCTCTTCTGCGCATCCTCTCTCTTTTTATTGCTTTTAGCATCTCCGGTGCGATCATCGTCTTCATGTCACAGGGATCGATCTTAAAGCACATGGGTCCGAAAGCCAAGCGACTCAAGGCATACGCTGTCGCATCCGTTTCCGGGGTCATTCTCGCCGTTTGTTCGTGTTCGGTTTTGCCGATGTTCGCGAGCATCCGCAAAAAAGGTGCCGGGATCGGTCCGGCAATCGCCTTTCTCTTTTCCGGACCGGCGATCAACGTTTTGGCGCTGGCATTGACCTTCAGTACGATCGGCATCGATATCGCCCTAGCCCGCATCATCGGCGCGATCGTACTTGCTCTTGTGATCGGCTTCACGATGCATTTGATCTATCATAGAAGCGAAAAGATGATCGCTGAT
This sequence comes from uncultured Acholeplasmataceae bacterium, assembly GCA_964444805.1. GTDB lineage: Bacteria > Bacillota_I > Bacilli_A > Acholeplasmatales > Acholeplasmataceae > RECG01. The sequence continues at coordinate 12,497 of CAYUIK010000100.1, forward strand.
CAGCATATCTTTGAACGATTTGAAGAGAAGGAAAAGCGACAAAAACCGTGGCAGATCGCCCTGTTCTTCCTGACTCTTTTCGCCATTTTGATCTTTGGTGTTTATGAGCCGTTACCAACGCTTTTATTTTCCATATTCCTTATCATCGAACTCATTCTCTTCTTTCAGATCGACGATATCAAATCCTGGGGCAGAGAAACCTTCGGCTTGGCGAAAAAGATCTTCCCGCTTTTTATCATCGGTGTCTTCTTTGCCGGCATGTTGAGCGCTCTTGTGACACCAGAGATGCTTTCTGATCTGGTTGGAACAAACGGTTACCTGCAAAACGTGCTCGCATCACTCGTAGGATCCCTGATGTATTTCGCGACGCTTACCGAAGTGCCGATCGTCAGTGCCTTACTCGAAAACGGCATGCATCGCGGTCCGGCGACCGCGCTTCTTCTCGCCGGACCTTCCCTAAGTCTTCCGAACATGATCGTCATCACGAAAGTTATTGGCATTAAACGTGCCATGACCTATATTGGACTCGTTGTCATGCTTTCCGCTTTAGTCGGTATGGTCGCGGGATTCCTATTCATCCTATGAAAGGAGTATGTGAACATGATCATCAAAGTACTGGGAAAAGGCTGCAAGAATTGCCGTAAACTCGAAGAGACGGCCCGTCAAGCGGCAGCGGAACTGAACCTCGATTACGTGATTGAAAAAGTGACCGACATCAACGACATCGCGGACTATGGCGTCCTGCGCACACCTGCGCTCGTCGTCGACGAACGCGTCGTCCTTGAAGGCAAGATGCTTGACGTCGATGGTATCAAAGACCTTTTGAAATAATGTGAAAGCGCCCTTGTTGGGCGCTTTTCATTAAAATGTAGTCGAAAACACGTTTTTGTATGTCCGACACATGAAGATATCGCGATTAAGACGCATACCACGTCTGATATTGATTCCGCCAACGAACCGTAACCGAAGGATTTTTCGAACATACCCTGACATAGATTGCTGTTTGCCCTGAGTGAAGACTCACGATGTGGTCATGGATCCTTTCAACTCCTCGATAAGAAACGACTTCAATCGGTTCAAAGAGATAACGGGCAACATGTCCGTTTTCGTCCCTAACAACGATAGGAACTCGGACGATCTCACCATCTGAATCAAACCCCGCATGGATTCGAGGTTCATCTATCGCTAGATTAAACTCGTTGCTTGGAGTCCTCGTGACCGTCTTGATGAGTTGGTCTTCACGGTAACCGTCAAAACGATAGACCACGCGTTTGGATCCCCAGTTCGAGACGTATTTCGCGTAAAATGTCCAAGCTTTTTCAATATCTTGCTCATTATAGACCCAGTTTTCGTGTGGCTCGTCTCGTACAAGCGCTCGATAAAGAGCCTTATATCGATTTGCCTCACCTTGACTCAAACCTTCTTTCGTCTCGAGAAGGTTGCCCACCAGGTCTAGACATTCGATTGGAGGGTGGGCGAGATTCGGATATTTTTCGTGATTTGGACGATACGTCAAAATCCAATCATCGTTTCGATAGACCTTTACATAATCGAGATTTGTCAGTATTAGTATTTTCGTGACATGTCCACCCGGATAATCCCCGTTTTGGAGTTGATTGACAATGTGAAGAATCGGCTTATTCCCAAACTCGGCGGCGTAAGCATAATAAGCCTGTTTTGGCATTCGGTTCATGTCCATGACACCATGGTGACACATGTTGTCCCCCGAACCGAAATCCTGATGTGTCTGATAATCAAACGCACACCAACCGATGACGCCAGCATATCGTTTATTTGACAAGGCATAATCAATAATTCTTAAGTGCTTTTCAATCAGTTCAATATGTCGTGATTCATGATCAAAGGACTTAACCGGATACATGTGACCGGTATGTTCGCTTATGAACAAGGGTACATCCGGCAAAGTCACATCATCGGGATTCATGAGCGGCTTTTCAAAACTGTAACTAAAATCGTTAAACCCATAGACATCTTCCAAAAAACGACTCTTCGTTCGAAAACGAACCCCCGTCGTCTGACGCGTAGGGTCAAGTGTGTGTGCTAACCGATTCATCTTGCCATAAAACCTGTCATCATCTTCCGATTCATTGATTCGAACACCCCAAAGAACAATCGAAGGATGATGTTTGTCGCGTTCAATCATTTTTTCTAAATCCAGGTACGCAGTTGCTTGCCACTCTTCATCACCGATGTGTTGCCAACCAGGAATTTCTTCGATCAAGGCAATACCGAGTTCATCGCAAGCGTCGATAAAGTGCGAACTAGGCGGATAGTGTGAACTGCGTATAACGTTCAGACCGAGTTCTTCCTTAAGAATGCGTGCGTCTTCAAACTGCCCATGTTGTGTCATCGCATATCCGATGTTTGGAAAACTCATGTGTCGATTTAGACCAATTAAAAACCGCCTTTTCCCATTGAGGTAGAAACCGTCTTTCTTAAAAACCGCATCCCGAAAACCCGTATTAAATGAATAGTGATCATATACCTGTTGACCTTCTTTTAATGTAAGTTTCACTGTATAAAGAATGGGTTCATCGAAATCCCATAATTTCACAGTCGGCAATCGAAGGTCAAAGACGTGATCCGTATCATGGATATCAAGGGTTTGACGTGTGATCTGCGTTTCATTTGACCATATCGATAGATCGATGGTTAGTAAAACTTTTTGAGAAAGTCGAACAATCAATTCATGTTTTGGGTTTGTCAAAAGATTAAAACTCCGAATATATGCATGTTCGATGTGCTTTTTGTGTCCTGCAAGTAGATAAACGTCTCGGTAGATTCCGCCATAAGTGAGAAAGTCGATGACATGCCCGAAAGGCGGGATATTCAATGTGTCACGGGCATCCACAACGACAAATATGCGTCTTCGATCGCTTTGATTGAGCGTTTTAGTCAGATCAACTTCAAAAGGGACATATCCACCGACATGTGTCTTTAGGTGCTCATGCCCAAGATATACGCTCGCTTTATGAGCGACGCCTTCGAAACGAAGTCGATGGACCATATCGTCATTAAGTGCCTCAATATCTAGGTCATAGTAATATGTCATAACCTTTATGTCAGACGTTTCATCGAGATAGTTTCGTTTCGTTTCGGTAAAATTGTGAGGGATAGTAATGGCTCGGCCTTCGAGTTTAGAAGAAAAAAACGAAGTATCGAAGCCTTTGAGGATC
>CAYUIK010000101.1:0-8398 GCA_964444805.1 uncultured Acholeplasmataceae bacterium
TGGTTCGATCGAACGGGTAAAGATATGTACCGCAGTTGATTTTAATACCGTGGTTCCTGAGGCCGATGACGTTTCTTTGTAGTGACGTTTCGGATTTGAACCCCTTTGGATCGCGCGTTTGAAAAATGAAATCGAACAGCGCTTCTTCACCAGGTGTCGCGGGGAGGATGTAGCCTGTCTTGGCAATCCTGCGAATACGACTCTTGGGGTTTTCGATGATGCGGTCGATTTGCGGCGAATAGAGCCAGGAAACGCACCAAAAGAAGGCGTAATCGTATTCGGAGTAGTGGTTCTTGAAGAAGATTTTCGCCGCATCGAAGGATTTTTCGATTGAAGAAATGCCGTAATCGATACCGCTCGGTATGTGAAAATCAATCACGGGATCGCCTTTTTTCAATACCTTCACCCACGTGTTTTTCGCAAGCGTAATCCATTCATTCGTTACGTATCCCTTTGGATTGACTGCATATCCCCGGTAGAAACGATCATCATCGTTGCGCGTCGTGACGATGTTGGAATCATCGATGCCGTTCACGCCATTGAACTGGCCGTCCGTGCGGATCGAAAGATTTTCATCAGCGAGAAAGACGAGCCGTTTCGTTTTGGTGTCGAGGAAACCCGTAAAGGGATCATGATAGATTTTATGGGCAAAATTGAGTGATTCGAGCCGAAAGAGGCTGAGCCTCGCCAAAAAGGAACACCAGCCATAAGGGCTGATTCCGATATGACCGTGCGTCTCATAATAGTCGTTTATGTAGTTCTTGAGATGACCGAGATTGAATTCGGCATGGGCTGGATCAATGTGTCGTCTTTGGTGTTCCCGGATACTCGAAGAAATGGATGAAAGAATAGAGAGCAGTTCGGCGGACGCTTGCAGTTCCCTTGACCCATCGACGAGGGGTGCCCACGGTTCGTGCGACTCGGTCCTTGATACGGCATATCTGAAAAAGGAAAGCGTTTCGTTTAGCGTCTCATTTCGGATGACGGCCCGATACGTTTCGACGATGGCGTTTCTGATCTCGGTCTTTAGACCAAGACGATCGATCGTCCAGATCAGTTCTTGAAGTGACATGAAGTGTTTCGATTCCAATTTTTTGAAGCAGGCGAGCAGACTCTCTGTTTGATCATACCTTTTCGCGCCGATCCGCTCGATCAGATTTCCGTTCATGCCCAGTCTCCTAATTGTCTATACATCATACTCCATTTATACACCATATCCAGGCAAATTTCAAGGGTTGAAGGCATTTTTTTGGGGTACAGTAAAAAACGTGCGTGATCACGTTTTTACATGGAGCCGTTATCGGGGGTTATGATCCGATTTTTGGTTTTGGCGATAACGTTATGTTTGTGAATGTGCGGGATTTTTGAAAATCAAGAGCTTTTCCAGCGCTCGTTCGAGGGGTACGTCGTCGATTTCATCGATTTTACCCTCATCACAGGCCTGCGCGAGTCTGGGATCGATCGGTAATCGTGCGAGAACGTCGATCTTGAGACGCAAAGCCGTTTCATCGACTTGAGACTTTCCAAAGATCTCGTATTTCCGTTTACAGGTTGGACATTCGAAGTACGCCATATTCTCAATCAGTCCGATAATCGGGACATGCATTCGATGAGCCATATTGATCGCCTTTTCAACGATCATTTGGACGAGATCCTGCGGCGAAGTACAGATGATGATCCCATCAATTCGCAGTGTTTGAAAGAGCGTAATGGCGATATCGCCGGTACCAGGCGGGAAATCGATGAATAGGTGATCGATATCCTTCCAGATCACGTCGGTAAAGAAACGCTTGGATACGTTGGAAAGCAGCGGACCACGCCACAAGACGGGATCGGTTGCATGGTCGAGCATCGAGTTGATCGACATGATCTCGACACCGTGACGACTTTTTACCGGATTCCATCCGGATGCACTACCGGTCGCGCGATCGGTTATTCCGAACATGCGTGGTATCGATGGTCCGGTGATATCCGCGTCGATAATGCCCGTTCGATATCCTTTTTTCTGCAGTGCGCTCGCAAGAAGTGAGGTGATGATTGATTTTCCTACGCCACCTTTCCCACTGATGACGCCATATATGCGATCGATCCTACTGAATTGATTCGGCTTTGCTTTTTCGAGCACTTTTTGTGTTTTGTTTTCGTTGGCTTGTAATTTTTTCGCATCGTTTTCCATAAATGAACACCTGATTTCTTAAGATGATGTTATGCGATCCGGAACGATCGAAACGACCTGTCCGGGATAAAACCGTTCGATTGAATCTCCCATCAAGTTCTTAAAGATTGAGTACGTGTCTCCCGTGCAGTGCCCGGTGAAATACTTCGTTTTGCCGTTATCGAGGCGATCCGCGACGCTTTCAATCGTGTCCATATTCGGTTTAAAGGACACGAAACGACTCATCATGTGAAAGCCACCAAAGACGGCGGATAATGGCGCCCGATCGCGAAGATGCTCTCTTGCCGTAGCGACGATGTTGACGATTCCCCGATGCGCACACCCGGCGAACAGTATGCCTTGTCCGTCTTCCGTAATGAGTAGATTTTGCTCGTGCAAAAACGCATCTAGGACATAGGCGTCCTTTTTTCTCTCAAAAAGCGAGCGATTAGGCGATGGAACGAGATCATTGGATATCAGTTTCTGAAATACGGTCAACTCCTGGTCGATCACATGATCATGATCGAGTGCGTGGATGCGTTCGTTCGATAGGAGATTCGTATCGAGACCGATATAAGTCATACCGTCATCCCGCAAGGAATAGAACGCGCCCTTCGCCCTCCGGTTGATATAGACGGTTGCGTGATCGTTGATCGCGAAAAATCGCTGGAGTCCACCACCATGATCATAGTGACCGTGCGAAATGATGACCGTATCGACTTGCGAGAGATCGAGGCCGAGACGCTTTGCGTTACGGGAAAAAAGATCGGTTTGACCGAGATCGAATAAAATCTTATGCTGCTTGGTTTCGATATAAAAACTGAGACCGTGTTCCGCTTCAAAACGATCATCGCTCGCTCGGTCATCGACGAGACAGGCGATTCTCATGATCGTATCGACTCCTCGCTTGACTTCCTGTTTTTTAAACAATGCATTTCTGATTTGGGGTGGTCACACAGACGATACGTTCCCCCTTGAACACATATGCTCTTTTCATGCAAGAGCGCTTCCGCGAGCTTGTATCGTGCCCGTTCATAGATCGCCTGAACGGTCGTTCGTGCAATCTTCATCATGTGCGCACACTCTTGTTGGGTCAAGTGCTCATAGTCGATCAGACGAATCGTTTCGAATTCGTCTAGGGTGACTTCAATCCAGGCATCGTTATTCGATCGTGCATACAAAAACCTCTTTTGATCGCTGCAAACCGTCCGCGGTTTTTCTTTTCTGGCCATGCGTTTCTCACCACCTTCTCATGTTCATAATAGCACGTTTATGACATATGTCAAGATTAATAAAAAAATCATTCCCGCACAAAGTGGTGCGGGAACGATCGTTTATGGGACATGGCATGCCTAGTTATTCAGCGCGTTTCATCATCTGTGCTGGGAAAGTCCCGCGAATCGAGGAGAAAGCGAATCGCTTCAACGCGTTCATAGCCTTCGTTCATATCGTGTGACGTTACCGCTTCACCGGAAATGACGTAGAGATAGTCACCGACGTATACGGCGCGTTCAATGCTGAAATCATAGGCGTAACGATTGTATTGTGCATACGTTTCGTCATAAGTGAAGAAGAGATCGATATGCGAGATCTCAGCGCCAATCGTAATCGGTCGTTCACTCGCGACGTCGACTTCAAAGATGAGATAGTCGTTGCTGTAGACATAGGTATTCGTGCTGTAATGGCTTCTTGAAATCGCGAAGCCGAGAATTCCCCGCTGTTCGCCGATGAGAATCGCCTTGTGGTTATGGAGTGCTTCGCTGTAACTCCAGCCATTTTGCCCGTTTAGAAGAACGAGGGGTAATCCGACTTCAACCGGATCGTCAACATCGCTAATGTCGTAGAGTGCGAGTTTTAAGCCATCGATCTGCGTGCCTTCGGCTTCGTAACCGATACCGACTAAATAGTCATCGAGCCAAGGGTGCTGATACGTACTAAATCCCGTAACCTCGAGGCCGGCACGTATATAGGGGTTTTGCGGATCGGAGAGGTCAATCGTGTAGAGGGGATCGATCTGTTCGTAGGTGACGACGGTTGCTAGCGTCTTGTTGAAGCGTACGGAACGCACGGTTTCGCGGGGCTTACCGATACCTTGGTCGAGTAAGCCGATCTGTGTCAACTGACGCTTGTCATCGATCGTTTCCCGTTCGAAAACATAGAGTCTGTTTTTGACATTGTCACCCCAACCTTCGGTCGTAACGATTCGAAATGTCCCGTCATATTCATCCATCGCGAACTGGTTGATCACATAACCCTGATAATAGCCGACGCCACCGTATGCGACCGAACCGTCGGAATTGATCAGATAAGAAATGATCTGTCCCTTCGATTGATAGGACCCCGTTTCCTCATCATAGACATAGGTTGACGTTGCGAGATATATGGCATGTTCACTGACGTAAGTGTGACCCCATCCGACATTGCCGAGGAAAATGTCATAGTCGACCTCGACCTCGTCCGCTAGCGATACGCGCGAGATGAGCGTATAGGACTGATAGCGTTCTTCCGGTACGTATTTGATCTCTTCGTATTCGGGTACGAGGAGTTCGTCGTCGTGACGAATCATCGGGCGGGGATCGATCTCATCGTGCAAGTAGACGTATTGATTGGAGATCACGTAGAGATCGTCATCGATGAGTCGGGTGGTTGTTAGATTTCCGGTAATCTCGATTTTGTCGACGACTTCGAGGTTTTCTAACTCGTAGACCAAAATCATGGTTTGTGGCACGCCATACCAATACCAGGAAGGCATGGCCTTGGCATCAGCGGTATCCTCGAGCAGTCCGCCATTACGGCCATAGAGAAAATAGTGATAGCGCTGACCGATTACGACGAGATACTGTTCGGTTAGATAGAGGTCGCTGAAATACGTGTGGGAGCGATCGTCATTGGCGCTTTCCATGCTTTCTTCTAGGACGACTTCCATCTTGCCTTCGCCGAGAATTTCCACGATTTTCAGTTCGTTGTACTTGATCCGATAGATGCGATTTCCATCGGTCTTGATGATGTCACCTTCATCGACGCCTTCGACCTGGACATTCGTTTTCGAGTAAGCGTCTTCCTCTTCACCGAGTGCTGTTTCTCCATCCGTGTTTTCCGGAACCATCTGGTCATCGGTAGCTCGTTCGAGCATGTCACCACTGGCATAGTTCCAATCCGAACTCTTGTCGCGTCCCTGTTCCAACAGCGCTTCAAGTTCTTCTTGATCACGGACGCGAGCAAGACCGTAGTCACTCTCGTCGATCTTTGGATCGACGCCCTTGTTGCAGCCGGCAAGCAGGCCGAGCGATAATAGCAAGGTCAATATCATCCATATTCGTTTCATTTTCTATTCCTCCTTATCGAGGGTATGGCCCTCTTACATCTTCTAGTCTATCATGGACATGTGTCATTCCTGTGACACGACCATGAAAAAAGCCACTTCCGAAAAAGTGGCAGGAATTCAAGGTCTTATTGAAGATTGAACGCTTCGAGATCGCTGATCGTTCCATCCGAAAGAATCTGATAATGGAAGACTTCATCGGAATTGCTTTCCGTCTTATAAAAGATGATTGTGCCCAAAAGTCGATCGAAGTGCTTGTGCTCAGAATTCATGTTTTCATATGCGTAGTGCTTGCTGCCGGTTATAAAGAATGCGGGATTATGAAATTCTTCGCTAAGATCCATGTGCACCCAGTTGATCACGGCTTCCTGATTGTAAGGACGACCGTTTTCGACGCCAACCGGATTCTTGTAGCCATAGCGATTGGCATACGCTTGGGCATCCGCGTTGATTTCAAGGAACGCTTCGATACGCTTACTCCACGAATCTACGCTTGCATGAGAATTGCTGTACTGTGTCCGCGTGCCGTTGAAAAGATCAGCTTCGAGCATATCGGAAACAATCTTGGACCGATCGATCGTTTTCGACGCTTCATCATCTATTGGGAAGTCCGCGCCAACTTGGGATAGATCTTTGATTGAAAGCGAAACGAATTCGGTTTCATGATGCCAGGCACGAAGACCGGTCACGCTCGTTCCGTTTCCAACCGTTGCTTCAAGAACATAATCTTCAATAACAACCTGCTGGTCGATATAGACGTTTAGAACGCGTTTGCTCGAGTTTCCGTGAAGGGGTGTCACGTCTAATTGAATGATGTGTTCTTCGGTCCAGAAAGAAGCACGTCTACTGTCGGGCAACCAGTCGATGTCATGATGGTCAACAGACAAAATCGGATTACGTTCACCGCCATAGACGCGGGGACGAATGACGATTGCCTGATAGCCACGATCGAATTGAAGCGCATATCCACTGTCTTTAAGGTCGTCATGAAGGATCGTATCGAAGAGGATTCCATATCCGCCCTTCGTGCCTTCGTTCAGTGCATCGAGCGTCGCTTTGACGCGGATCGAATAACTTTCAAGGTCATGTTCGATGAAGAAGAGTCCGTAATGGGATACCATGCCGTTCTCGGTTTGGGTATAACGATCGTCGTAGTCAAAGTCGTCCATGTCGATTTGGTTGAACTCGTATACGGACTCGTCCTGGAGTTCGTCTTCGACGACGATGAAGTCGATGGTTCTTGTTGCTTGACCATGGATTGGCGTCATTGTAATCGAGACGCGTCCGGTTTCGATGAATGAAACGATTCCATGATCGACTGTCGCGATTTGTTCGTCACTGGTTTGATACGTTATGTCTTCCGATGAAACGATGGGGCCAAGATCGCGATTGATGAAGTTCGTTGCCGTAAGGACGACTTCCTGCTGCAACTGGACCCGGATGTTATCCTGACGGATGACTTCGTCGTCAAGGACGACATCGAAGGATTGGACCGCATATCTTTCATGATAGTTGAGCGTCAGGGAAAGTTCGGTTTCACCTTGAAGGATTCGATGATTTTCAATCGCGTGGAGTCCCTCATCGGTTTTAAATCGCAAATTCGTAAAACCAGGTTCAACGATCGCAGAAATGTCTGTGATACTACGGTCAAAGATGAGTTCGAAGTCGCTGTTTTCGTTTTGATCCATCAGAGCATTCGTCATGATCGATTCGATTTGGTTCGGTATTTCAAGTGAATGGTTGAGATCGAGCAACGGATTTTCTTGCGACAGATCCGCCATATTGGCATCGAGGTCGATGACGCGATTGGTGATTTCCGTTACATTGTGGGCAAAGACTGCACGTTTTGCCGGATGGGATCCGAGCGAAAAGTTTCCATGATTGGTAATAAAAGCCGTTTGATTGAAGCGAGCGAGGAGTTCTTCGCGCGCGTTTTCCGGAAGACGGTTATGATCGAGGCGATTTCTAAGGTCTACGTAACTCTCATAATCGGTTACGGAGTCGAAGGCAGCGATCGCATCAGCGAGCGGGGATCCCTCGCGTTCGAGGAAAATGACGGGACGCTCATCGGTATAAAGAAAGCCTTCAGGTAGGAGGTGAAGAGGCGTTGTTTGTTCGCTATAACGAAGTAACTCGGTTTGCGGCGCACGCAAACGGTAGCTATCGTTATAGTCTTCCATATCTTCAACGGTCGATAGCATCACTTCCGAACGACTGATATTGAACCAGAAATGATAGCCGTCTACGCGTGAGCGGTAGGAGAATCGTTCAGCTGTTATGTCTTCTATAAGCGAACGCGCATCTGCGAGATTTTTCGGAGCTACGAAAGATTCTTCGACTTTCATCGCTTCGATGACGTTGTTGATCTCGGCGATATCACTGAAATCTTTACTTAATCGCGCTTTCGTTATGTAGTTGGAAAATCCTACGAATGTTACCGTAGCGAGGATCGCGACCATCGCGATCGTAATCATGAGTTCTACGAGTGTGAAGCCAGAGTTTTTAATACGATTCATTTTGAGTTCTCCCTTCAGATAAGAAATACCACGATCAACTCGATCATGGCAGCTGGCTATCTCTGATTGAGACCCTCTAGTTTTGCGTCACCGGGTCACCCCGGCTTTGCCTTTGACATGTTCTTTTTTGGCATAAATAAAAGCCACAATCCATCATGGATTACGGCAACTGGCTATCTCTGATTGAGACCCTGTAGTTTTGCGTCACCGGGTCACCCCAGCTTTGCCTTTGGCACATCCCTATATCGTAATAAATAAAATACCACAATCCATTTCGGATTACGGCAGCTGGCTATCTCGGAACGAGACCCTGTAGTTTTGCGTCATCAGGTCGCCCTGATTTTGCCTTTTACACTATTATTTTAGCATAGACGGGCTCTATGTCAAGCAATTTCGCAAAAAAAA
>CAYUIK010000102.1:0-2945 GCA_964444805.1 uncultured Acholeplasmataceae bacterium
AGGACTTGAACCTTCATTTACGCGTGAAGGATTATTTCCCATGATGATACTGTTTGCTGTTGCGATTCAAGGTTCAATTCCAATCACAATCATCATGACGAACGACATCAGCTTGAAAGAAATCATAAAAGAAAAAAAGCCGGTCAAGTGATCGGCTTTTTTCTTCCACCTTTCTCAGTAAACATCTTCTTTTTCATACTCTGATCGCATTCTGATCAACTTATCTGTGTACTTCGCATAAGCATTGTTGAAGTCAAGAAGCTCATTGGGGGTCGTATCAAGGAAAAGGCAGATTTTTACGATGATCTCGGCAGTAAGTTTTCTTTTCCCCGTCTCATATTGAGACACTGTATTGCATCCTAATTCGAGAAAGTCAGCTATGTCTTGTTGAGTTTTTCCCCTTTTTAAACGAATATCTTTTAATTTAACCACAAAAAACGCTCCTTCCCTTGTTTTTGTTCTCAAAATGTGATAACTTGAGTGTGTGAAAGGCAACCAATGTTTGAGCGATGGCTTTCGCTCATTCAGGGAGCGTCAATGCGATTAAATTGATGGTGGAGTTACCCAGGATCGAACTGGGGACCCCTTGCACGTCAAGCAAGTGCTCTCCCGCTGAGCTATAACTCCAACCATTTACTATTATACATATATTCGGCCAAAAAACAAGGAACATCCTTAAAAAACTACTTGGCGATTCGCCTTCGCGGTGAAATATAGCCGCCTTTGAGCACGGCAACCTCATTGATGACGATCATCGCTTCGGGATAATGGGTTTCGATCAGTTTGACGATCTCGTCTTTGCCCTTCCTGTTGGCGAAAATCATGAGCATTTTCTTTTCGCTGTCCTTGCCTTGGGCGTCGATACTCGTGACACCGTATCCGGCCGATCGAATCAAAGAAAGGATACCCGGACCCGAGGATTTGAGACAGATCACGTGAATGAGTACTTTTCCGAAGGCGAGGTAGTTTTCGAGAAGGGTACCGATATAGACACCGATCGCGAAACCGATGCTGTAGACGATCCCCTTGATCGGAGCGTCCGTAATGCCCATAAGCACGCGTGAAGCGATGAAAACCCAGAGCAGGACTTCGAAAAAAGACAGGACGGAACCGATCCGCTTATAGCCCTTGCTGATGAGTATGACACGAAGCGTACCGATCGCGACCTCGATCGCTTTCGAGAAGAGAATCAGCACGAGTTCGAAGAAGAATGCACTTGTCAGAAAATCGAAGATTGTTTTGATCATGTTTATCACCGAAAGATAGAATAACACATTTTCATGAAAAAAGAGAGAAAAATTCTCACGATTTCACTTGATTCGACACCTTTGAATGAACGATACGTATTCAACCTCTTTGATCCGGGTTATCCCGGTAGAATTTCAACTGTTCGAACAGATCCGCCTGTTTGTCTTGAATGTAGCTTTCGATATTGCGCAGACCGAACCGCAGATCGAGCAGGGCGGTGTCCAACCCTTCGTCATAGAGTTCTTTCTGCGTTTCATAGAGCTCATGAAACGATGCGGAATCGAACAGATCGTCCCGATTGATCAACTCCTCGATATAGTTTTCATACTGTATTTGATATGTGGGGATCGAAAGAATCTTGTCGGTCAGCGGATGAACGTCCGGTTCCGCTTTGTTTTGCAGGATATTGGGGAGTTTCCCCCAGTCGTGGATGTCCTCACCGATCGTGTGATTCGCAAATACCGGTGCTCCATCCCACCCCTGACCGAGCCCGTGGTCGTAATCATAGGGAATCATCGACCATCGTTTCGAGGTCGCTTCCTGATAGAGATAATAGTTGTTGGCCATCGCCCGGTAGTCATCGGGGTTCCCGAGTACGACACCGACGGCGAGCAGCCGCAACAACTGATCGACATTGAAATTGGCCGCGATAAACGTGTGAAAGGATTCACCGTCGAGATGGTTCAAAAGGTGAATGAATGTCTCCAAAGGCAGGTGATCCTCCGTCTTCTTGTTGGTCTTGAGGTCGTAGGCGGGGCGATAGTTCCGATCGACATCCTTGATGCCGATCGCCTGATCCGGATAGTCGTCTTCGAGCGTTGCCGGTCCGTATTGTTGCCACAGGCACTTGTAGAGGTTCCCGCCTGCCTCATCGGCATCGAAGCGTCGCCTTATGAACTGTTCGTCGATCGGTTCGAATGCGGTGTAGAGACCGTAATGGGTTTTCTTTTCCCCGATTTCGATCGAGAAGTCGACCAACGTCGTTTTCTGGGCGTAGACACCGAATGCATTGAAGAGGTCAAGCGAGAACTTTTCGTTCAGATACGTCGGATCCATATTCCGATTGTACTTGAGATCGATCTCTTCGAGTTCGAAGACGCGGCGGTTGTCGAGTTTGGCATGCGATGTTGTTCCCGGAAAATAATCGAAGGTCTGATCGAAGGATATCTTGAAATGCGACATATTGAGGTTCCCATCGTCATCCTGGATTCTCGTTCTCGACGTATTCCCTCGTGTGCGAAATCCGATCGAGGAAATCTCGAGCGTTCCGTCATCATCCTCATAGACCAGATCCGCCTCGACATACGTGTCGTCCCTGAGGTTTCCGTAGGCTTGGCGATAAGCGAGCATCGAGCGATCGAGTGCGTCCCAGTTCGCTTCGCTGATTCGAACGGTCAGATGTTGATGGGACGAATCCTGGAAAAAACGATCGAACGTCTCGATCGAAACGGGTTCGATATCGGGGTTCACATCGGGGTCAATAATCGGTTTGTCGCACGAAAAAAGCGAAAAAACGAGCGAGATGAAGATGAGCGTTAATCCTTTTTTCATAAGTCGTCCCCCATAGGAACTCAACTGCTCTTGAGACCCAATAGTCCGCGGCTTTTATACCTGTTTTTACCATCGATTACGACTCTGGCCAAAGCGATGATAATCACGAAAAATTCCAGTCTTCCAAAAAACATGCCAAACGTCGA
>CAYUIK010000103.1:0-39729 GCA_964444805.1 uncultured Acholeplasmataceae bacterium
ACGCTGATGAGGAGGTCCGCAAGATCACTGACTGCGAGAACATCGTCTTCACGTTCGAACGCAAGGAAATCATCGCTGAACGTTACGAGATCCAAGTCATTCACGAGATCACGCGCGTAACCTTGTACGACAGGGCTCAACAATGCTTCGCTGAAAATACCCCGAACGAGATCCCCGGAAACGAGTCCGGTGATACTCTCATCACTGACATTGTTAAAAGCTTCGAGTAGTTCAAGCGGATCATCGATATTGGTCAGATCAGAAAGCGTGGAGAACTGAGCCGTTTCGTTTAAATCCACATAGAACGTTGCCAGCGCGCTCACGAGTTCGACGAGTACGCCATCCTTGAGCATCTCACCATCGAGTGCGAGTTCCGGAGTCTTGACCGCGTAACCCGTAATGATGTCTTCCGTTGCTGCACCGAGATCATCGATGATCTTGGGAACGCTGTAACTGAAAACGAGTGAATCGTCGAAACTGCCAAAGGCCGCTTCAGCGACACCTGGTTCAGCGAGATCGGACAAAACGCCAAGGCTGAGATTGTCCGTATCATCGAGCAAATTGCTGATGAAGTCGATTGAAAGCGTTAGACTCGGCATGAGCTCGGTCGATGCCGCAAGGTCGAACACCGCCGTCAAGAGCGCGTTCACCTCGGTTTCCCAAACCGCACTGTCCGGATCGGCATCCTGGAGCGCATCAGGCAAGAACAATAGATCCTGATCTTCACTCATCGTTTTGACGATATGCGCAATGCTTTGGGTTAGGAGTTCGGAATTCTTATTTGCCGGAGTGGCGAGCAGGAAGTCCCGGAATCCCGGATCCGCCAAAAGACCGGCAAAGTCGATATACTCATAGAAATCGACGCGCTCGTACTCTTCACCGAGATATTGCCCAGCGTAATGCCCGAGTTCAAGTATGGTCTTCAGCTCCTGGGCAAGGTCGACGTCTTCATCGACGTACAGGAATTCTTCTAGACCAAATTCGTCACGGGCGTATTCCAATCCGGAAGCACCGAGACGATCTATGATTTGCAAATCGGCAATGGATGCCGTCATGTCATTCAGTTTGTACTGCGGCAGGTCACCGAAACGAATCGCGAGTTCCACGATTGCATCGGTCGTCATGTCGCCTATATTTATAATTTCAGAAATGGTGGTAAATTCATAAACGGAGTCGACCACGTCAAGAATGGTATTAAATTCCTGACCGAAGTTGAAATCGACTTCGCCACTATCGGGATCGCTCATCAACGCCTGGTTGGCGAGTTCGATGAGCGCTTCGTCATCAAGAATCTTTTCGATCAATGTCGGGGCAACCAGTTCGAGAACCGTATTGACGACTTGACTGCCTTCGAAAATCTTCTCGACGATCGTGCGGACCGCGTCACTCTGGTTAACGATGACTTCATCGATGAGCCCATAATAATCCGGGTCATCACCAAAGATACCCGTAAGACCGAGTTTGACGGCTTCTCTGTAAATATCGGCGACATTGACGATTTCATCGCCCCACTCAACGTTCTCGAGTGCTTCGGCGATCGAATCCGCGAGCGCTTCTTCGAAATCATCGGTAAGCAATCCGTAGAGGGCATAGTCGACACCGATTGGAATCGCTTCGATTACCAACTGGATATCTACGAGATTTTCAATGAGCGCGCCGATCCATTCACCGTTGTCTTCATTCAGCAACGTTTCGGGATCACCGATATTCTCAAAGAGCGTCACGAGATCGATATCACCGTATTCATCGCTGAAGACGGTTTCGATCAGTTGTGCGATGTTTTGGATTTCACCGGTATCGCCGATAAAGTAGTCGAGATCGCTGATCGCGAAGTCGAGACGACTTTGCAAATACGCTTCAACCTCTTCGGGCGGCATCCATTCGATGAAATCTTTCGCTTCCTGGAGCGTCGTCGCATAATCCAATGCAACGTTCAACAGAACGAGCGTTTCGGAATTGCCGAGCGTGCGCAGGACATCCGCGAGCGCTTGACCTTCCTCAGGTGACAATTCGAAGAGCAACTCCGTATTGTCGGCATAATTCATCAGATCGCCGACAGTACCGAATTCGAGCACCTTTTCCACGACGTCGTAGAGACGCATGAACTCGTCGTCCCAATCAATTTCTTCGAAACGTTCTAGCGCATCCGCGCTCTTTTCACGCTCATAGAGATTGACACCGTCGAGCATATCCGGCAACAATTCCGTGACACCATACTCCGTGCCGACCGGAATCATGTACCCGATGAGTTTCGAATCACCGAGGCGGTCGAAGACATACTTGATGTCATCGAGGTTATCGGTAGAAACCGACTCGACGTCGAAGTCGCTATCGAAATAACCGTTTTTCGCCAAAACAGAGGCGATGTTGATGATTCCCTCGAGTTCGTCCCCGTAATTGACGTTTACCTTGGATTCATCTTCTTCCACGATGGTCGTCGTAAAGACCATGTCAAAGAATAAACGATCGACGGTCTTTCCGCCAATCTTCATACCCGAGACGAACGACGACATACCGTTTTCATTGAGATCGTCGATCGATGCGAAAATGTCTTCAAAATCGCTGGTTGCGACTTCAAGTTCCCGATCACCGATGCTGATCGTCATCGTTTCACTGCGTCCTTCGAGATTCGTTCCGGTTTGCGGTGTTGCCGTGAAGCTGGCAAGAACGAACAGCGGCACCAGTAAAACGAAAGCTACGAGGAGGCCGCGAACGGCACCGAACACACCACCGAAGAGACGTCCAAGGAAATACTTCTTGTACGTTCTGCTCGGCAGCAGACTGTATCGTTCTTCAAAAGGCTTGTTCCGCATTTCTTCCTGATTCTTACGGTCCTGTTTGGCGAGCAAACTAGGCAGAAAGAGACGTTGCCAAATCGTTCTGAATACGATCAACGTTAAAAGCCATTTGACAATCGGATAGAGCACGAAGAACGCAACAATGCGAACCACGAGATCCACGAGCGAAACAACGACGCCGCTTAAACTCGGATCCGTCAAATACTGCTCAAAGTCCGATGGAATCAAGCCGCCGGAAACATTCTGGATGAATGAAACCAGTGAATCTGGCGTAAAGAACCAACGGACCGTTATGAGCGAAACGAGCCAGAGCGTCACCACGGTCATGATGATACTGACCACGGTGTAGTACCCGGATTTTTTCGTTCCTCTCATGAAGCCGATCAAGAAGTGAATTAAAACGAAAAAGCTTACAATACCCCATTGAATTAGCAACAATGATGGCATAATACCTACCACCTTTCTTTTGTCTTACACCATTTCCTATATTTTACCTCATATGTCCCTATTTTAACAAAAAAAAACGCGAACTTCAACAAAATATAAACGAAGTTATATATTTTACCGATTATTGACGTCATTTTTTTTTTCATTTGGATGAAAGAGTTTACATGAAAGGGTTGATAATCGCCTTTTGTTAGGGCATTTAGGTGATAAACACGCCTTTTTCGACTGTTTTTGTTCGAAATCACGAGATGTTCGAACCATCCGGCCAAAGATGCATTTCATGCCCGTTTTTTCATCGATCACATGCGTTTCAATCGATTGTCCGAATGTTCGAAAGAAGTGCGGGCACACCTTGCTTGAAAAAGAGGGTGTCTTGAGTTGTTTTTTCCGAAAAAAGAGGGTTATTATGCACTCGTCTTATTCGACGGTTCTCGCTTCAATATGTCAAAATCACGTCCGGCCAACAAGTCATAGTCTTCAAGGCGCGCATCAAAACAGTCGTCGTCGTTGATAAAGATGTCGGCGTAGGAATTGCCGATATGAAGGATCATGTTTAAAAGCGTCTTGATATCCTCACGGTTCCGAATGTAGATCGGTTCATAAACGACGGCATCGTCATCCGTATAAAAAAGGAGTCTCATGAAATATCCCGAATAGAAATCGTCTTCATAGATCAGGACTTCATAATCGAGGTATGAAAGGATCATGAGCATGATGAGTCGCTCGGTTAGAAGGTGATCGCCCTGCTCCAAAAACTCCATCAGTTTGGACGCGACATCGTCGATCAGCTCAGCGAGCATGACATCGTCCGTTTTCCTCGCATAAAGACGTTTGATGTAGGTAGGCTGAAGGCCGAACGATGCGTCGTATATACGCTTAAGTTTTTGGTGTTCCTGTTTGGTAAGATCGTCGATCCACATGGTTTCACGCGTATTCGCGAATTTCGGAATACGCCCCCTTTCCCTTTGATTATTTATCAAGTATACCACATTCTCGGAAATCTTTCAAAGTCAAAGAGTTATTCAATCGCATCGATCCGATCGATCACATAGGTCGTCTTGTCCCGGTAAGAGTCTTTTTTGATCGTATAGATGCGGACGTCCTCGGTCAGCATCTTCTCGAATCGCGCGAGCACATCGGGAAAAAGTGTCCCTTCGAGCTCGCGCTCGCCGTCATCGATCAAAGCGAAGGCCATGGTGTCGTTCTTCTTTGTTTTGATCCGTTTGATCCGTTTGAGATAAGCGAGAACCTTGACGTTCCCCCTATTTTCGAGGTCCTCGAATCGGTTGAGTTTACGCTTCTTTCGAATCTCGGCATATGCCTGAAGAGGATTGAACAGAACATTGAATCCCAGCGCTTCTCTTTCCCGCTCGGCATTGTCCTTAAAGGGATACTCATCGTAGACTTTCATTTTGAAATCATCGATGTAGCGATCGAATCCGAGGCTTTCGATCGCTTTGTGTTCGCTCATCGTTTTGCGGTTAAGGCCGAACCCATCGAGTGCGCCGGAATGGATGAGGGCATCGAGATTTTTTTCGTTCAATGCGTCGCGCAGACGGTTTTTGAAATCCTGGTAATCATCAAAAGCCCGTTTTTCACGCTCTTCGATGATCCGTTCGACGATCTTACGGTGAATCGTCTTGACGACGGACAACGGTAAAACGATCGCCCGGCCATCGAAGCGATAGCGATCTTCTGAGATCCGGATGTCCGGTGGCTTGATTTCTACGCCGGACCGTCTCGACTCATCGAGCAGTTCTTTGGTCAGAGACACGTTGCCGATGACGCTCGACAAAAGGACAGCCATGAAAAGCGGAAAATGATTCGCCTTCAAATAGGCCATCTGATAGGCGATCAAGGAATAGGCAACGCTGTGACTGCGGTTAAACCCGTAATCGGCGAATTTAACGATAAGGTCGTAGATCTTCGTAGCGACGCTCGCATCATAGTTTTGCTCTTGACATTTTTGTACGAACCGGGTTCGTTCCCTGACGAGAACGTCGCGATCCTTTTTGGAGATCGCCCGACGCAATAGATCGGCTTCGGCAAGCGAGTAGCCGGCGAACTGACTGGCGATTTGCATGATTTGTTCCTGATAGACGATAATTCCGTACGTGCGTTTTAGAATCGGCTCGAGCGCCGGGTGAAGATATGAGAATGCGGCACCCCCGCGTCTTTTGACATAGGTACTGATCGATTCCATCGGTCCGGGACGGTAAAGCGCGAGCAGTGCGACGATATCCTCAAAATGCTGTGGCTGCAGCTGACGCAAGACCGAGCGCATACCGCGGGATTCGAGTTGAAAAATGCCGGTTGTCTCCGCTCTTGACAAAAGTCGATATGTTTTCGCATCATCCAGGGGGATTTGCGTGATATCGAGCTCGATTCCTCGATCACGCGCCAAAGCAATGACACCGTTGATGATGGTAAGGTTCCGAATCCCGAGGAAGTCGATTTTCAATAGACCCATCGCTTCGAGATCGCGCGCTTCCAGTTGGGTTTGTTGGAATGAAAACGACCCTTTTTGCATCGGAATGTGGTCACGCAGGTTTTGTCGAGCGAGTATGATGCCGGCCGGGTGCGTTCCGGTATGCCTTGGCAGGCCTTCGATCTGTTTGGCAACCTTGAGAAGACGCATCGTCTCGGCATCCGTCTCATCGATGTTGTCATCGAGAACGGACTGAATGATTCCCGCTACGCGCCCCTGATCGATCTGCATGACGCGCGCGATATCCCGAATCGAGGAGCGAAGCGCGAACTTGCCGAACGTCACGATCGAAGCGATATGCTTTTCGCCGTAGCGTCCTTTGACGTACTCGATCACTTCATCACGGCGATCATCGGGAAAATCGAGGTCGATGTCAGGCATGCTCATCCGGGCAGGATTGAGAAAACGCTCAAAGAGCAGATCATAACGGATCGGATCGACATCGGTGATACCAAGAACGAAAGCGACGAGCGAACCCGCGGCCGAACCGCGACCCGGGCCGACGAGAATACCGTGCGTCTTCGCATAGCGAACGAAATCATAGACGATCAGAAAATAGTGATCATACCCCATGTCATGGATCGTTTTCAATTCGAAACGCAAGCGCGTTTCATAAACATGGATATCCGGGTTCATGTATTTCTTCATTCTTTTCTTCAACCCGACGAAAGAAAGCGAACGAAGATAGTCGCTTTCCGGCACGCCTTCCTTCGTTTTGAACGAAGGCATTTCAAAGACGGGAGGATGCCAATCGAAGGTAACGCTTTGGGCGATCGATTCGGCCTGATCGAAAATCTTTGGGTAATCGGAAAAATGGTTCATGAGCCTTTTTTTGGACATGAACGCATAGTTTTCATCCGAATTGATCTCGTTTTGATCGGAAGCGATCTTGATCAGCGAACGATAGACCTCGACATCATCTTTTTCGATATAGGACGTCCGATGCAAAGGAACGATCGGAACCCCGATCGTCTTTGCAAGCGCGCGCACCTTCGGAGCGATGACCATTTCCGCTTGAAAAGAGTCGAGGCTGAGCCCGAGGTAAAAACGCTCGAGCGCACCATCGAACGTGCGTGCCAAGGCTTCGGCCTGCGCGAGATCATCACGTTCCAATGCCCGGTCGATCGCCGATCGCGGGCTCTCCGTCATGAAAATCAGACCCTTTTGCAAGGTCTTAAGACGGTCGAGGGAAAGCGTTTCTTCACGCGCTTTTTCCCAAGCGATCGCGAGCAAATTCCGATAGCCTTCCTCATTTTTGACGTATGCGATCACATGGATCAACTCGTCGTCGACCGATACGACACATCGCATCCCGAGAATCGGTTTCATTCCGAGTCTTCTCGTCTGTTCGAAGAGCGTCACCATACCGTGAAGGTTGTCATCCGACAAGGCGACGAAGTCGTATCCGTTCGCGTGGCTGAGTTCGATCAGTCTAGTAAGCGGAATCGCGTTCTCGAGCATGCTATACGCGCTCTGAAGGTTGAATACACCGAACATCCGTCTCCACCTCTTCGTATGATTTTCCCTGAAAAAAACGCCTTCCTAAACGAAGGCATGATTCTAAAACGATGCGAAACGCCGACCGTATTCGAAACAGCGTTCTTCCTCTTCGCTTGACGGCGTGGAATTGACGATCAGGCCACCTTCGAAAAGATGTGCACCGCGATCCGTGACGCGCTTGGTCCATGCGTCCATCCACTCGCCATCCCCCCAACCGTAAGAACCGAAGAGCCCGATTTTCTTACCTTCTAGATCAGCTTCAATCTCACAAAAAAACGGCTCAAATTCCTCTTCTTCGAGCACTTCGACGCCCATCGAAGGACAGCCGAAGATGATCTTATCATAGTCCCTGACATCCTGGGGCGCAACATCTTCGACGCTGCGTAGATCGACACTCACATTCTCCGCTTCGAGACCCTCCTTGATTTTGAAGGCCATGATCTCGGTATTTCCGGTCCCACTCCAATATACGATCAATACGTTTGTCATAAAAGGTTTCGCTCCTTTGACTTGGATGTCATCATTATATGCGAAAAGTGCTTTATTGTCAAAACGATCGCGTTTTTCTCCGGACATAAAAGAAAAGGGCTGCACCGAGGGTATTCGTTACGATCACAGGAATAAAGGCTTCTAGGGCGAGTCCCTTTTTTCGTTCGATTACACGAATATCCTGCGTATAGAGCGAACTGTTCCCCCGTTCATCGGTTATGACGTACGTCATCGTCTTGATACCGGGCATCGAGGTATCGATTCGACTCGGAAAATAATCGAGGGTATATCCGCTTGGCAGCGTCCCGACGAGTTCGTCGGGATCGAAGACATCATATTGCTCGATCGATCGCACCGGTTCGATGTCGATCCTCGGTACATCGAAAAGATCGACATAGACTTCCAGGATAATCTGTGTTCGATTATCCGATGAATCGGCAACTTCGAATGTTATCGGATATCGTCCCACTTCATGGAAATCGATCGTTCCCTGCCACGAAACGTCTGCAAGCGTCAGCATGTCGTGATTGTCGCTTACCGACGCGACATACTCGAGCGGATCGAAGGCGCGTTCCCCCACGGGAAAGAAAACCTTGTCGCGGGTAAGGGAAAGCACGGGATCAACGACGTCGACGACGAGCACGAAAGTATTCAGGCAAAAATGGTTCGCGGATTGGTCGTACGCACAAACGTTAAGGTCATAGAGCCCAACGCGTTCGTATTCGACCGCGCTGTCGTCGACAACAAAAACGATGTCTTCCAAAGCACTGTAATTATCGGAAAGCAGGAAATACGAATCAAGCTTCTTTCTCGTGAAATCGGTCACGACGACATCCTGGATCTGTTCGATCGACGGCTCGATCGCATCATATATTTCGAGATAGGTCATCATTCTCGCGACGTTTTTCGCTTCATCCTCGAGGGTGATCGTCAACGGATAACGTCCGATGACATCCATCTTGAACGTACCTTCGAAATCGAGGTCGAGGGCGTCTTTGTCGGAATAGTTGTCCGTAACGATCACCCATTCGCTTAAAAACGGTTTTGGATCGTCAACCGGAAAGGAAAGAGGATTCTTAATGATGATTTCCGGTTTGACGTCGTCCACGACGTCGACCTCGAGCGACATGGCGCTGACATTGTCGGACGAGTCCGAGATCTCATAATGAATGTCGTAGCGCCCCGTCATGGTCGAATCGAGATCGGTTTCAACGAGAAGGCCATTCGGATCGATCATCCCGTCATAGTTGTCACGTACCGAGATCACATATTCTAACAGGTCTTCTCGCTTCGGTTGTTCGAACACCGTAATCGTCGGCCGATAACCGATCAGTCGAATGTCCGGTGGTTCAAGATCAACGACATGCATGATGAGATCCTGCGTCGTATTCAACCCGCTTTGATCAGTTACCGCGACGACAATGGGATACGAGCCTAATGTCGTATAATCGACCGCTGAATCGTCAACCTCGATCGCTAGAACTACGTCATAGTTATCCTTGATCGTCAGATAGTCCTCATGACGAAACGGTGTGCCGAAAGGCAGTTCCAATGGACGATCGACGGTAATGGTCGGCGCGAGATGGTCATAGACTTCGATGGTCTTCTCAACGACCGTTTCGTTACCCGAACGATCACGAGCCCGATACGTCACCGGATAGAAACCGACGCGACTGCGTACGATTGCCGCAGTCTCGATCGTCAGGACGAGATCTTCCGGATCATCGTAGTTGTCGTCATAGATAAGGCCGGACGTTAGGTCCGGAAGCGCGTGATCCAAAGGCATTCGGACAGTCGGTATCGTGTGAAAAACCGGGGCTATCCGGTCGACAACGTCGAAGACGATCGTATGCGTATCCACGATGCCATACGTCGGAAAGTGAACGCGATACTTGATGTAGTACGTATGGACATGGCTCGTCTGCACGACCGAAAGAAACGTCCGGTCGACACCTCTCTCATAGTAGACATCGGGATCGATGCGTTCCTGTTCACCCTCAAAAAGCCGTGCGGACGGCTGTTCGACGTAATGTTCGATCGGCTCGAAAAGATCGATCGTAAGATGATCGTCTTCCCAGATGACGTTCATCTGGATCATCGTCAGAAATTCCATGATCGTAACAAGTAAAAAAGACATCCTCATCACCTCTAACCTATGTTAGCGGATGGAATGCCTTCTTTACTTCAAGATAACGTTTCCTGAAACGCTTTTTCCTTTTCTTTGAAGAATTGGTTTCGATAGAGCTCGAAATAGTGACCGCGCTTGGCGAGTAACGCTTCATGGCTCCCCATTTCGATGATCTTGCCCATATCGAGCATGATAATCAGATCGGCCTCGACGATCGTCGAGAGTCGGTGGGCCACGATAAAACTCGTTCTTCCTTCCAGCAGCTTTTTGGTAGCTCTTTGAATGACCTGTTCGGATTCGGAGTCGATCGAAGATGTCGCTTCATCGAGAATGAGAATCCGTGGATCCGCTAAAACCGCTCGAGCAAAGGATATGAGCTGTTTCTGTCCGATCGATAACAAATTCCCACCTTCACCCACGAACGTATCGTATCCGGCATCCAGCTGATCGACGAACGTGTCGATCCCGACCATCCGTGCGGCGTAAATCACCTCGTCATCGGTCGCGTCCAATCGTCCGTAACGAATGTTTTCCTTAATCGTCGTACTGAACAGGTGCGGGCTTTGCATGACATATCCGAGACGTCGATGAAGCCACTGGATGCTCCTGTCGCGATAATCCTTGCCGTCGATCAGAATCGAGCCTTCTTTCGGTTCATAGAACCGCGAAAGCAAATTCACGATCGTCGTCTTACCGGAACCGGTATGCCCAACGAGCGCGACACTCATGCCCTCTTTGACCGTCAAATTGAACCGATCGAGAATGACCTCGTTTTCTTTGTACCAAAATGTCACGTCCTGGAAACGGACATCGCCTTGAAGCGGTTCCCATTGCTTTCTGTTTTCCACGAAAAGCGTACCGTACGTCTTTTCGACTTCCGGGGTGTCCTTCAACTCCGGTTTCGTTTCGATCAACTGAACGATTCGCTCGGCTGATGCCTGGGCGTTTTGGAAATCGGAAAGAATCCGGGAAAGCTCGATGATCGGTTCGAAGAAATTGATCGTATAGGCGATAAACATCTGCAGCGTACCGACCGTGATGGCGAGTTCCAGGACTTCGATACTTCCCTGATACATCGTCAGAGAAACGGCGACGAACGCGATGATGAGCAAAATCGAGGAAAACAGCGCGGAGGAAATGACCGCCTTGATGCTCGATCGACGCAACTGACTCGCGGTGTCCGCGAATTCGGCGAAATTGCTTTCTTCGATGCTCAGACTCTTCGTCGTCTTCGCCCCGAGAAAGCCTTCGCTATACTGAGCCGTCAAATGCGAATTGTGCTTCCGAGCGATTCGGTGATACTTCAGGATTCGTTTTCGGAAATAATAGGCCACGAGCAACATCAACGGGACGATCGTCGTCACGATGAGTGCGAGTTTCGCGTACGTAACAAACAGGACGATCAAAATAATGAACATCGACAATCCCGCCCAAACGAAGTCGACCAGCCCCCAGGATATGATCAAGGACAGCTTTCGCGCATCCGAAGTCATCCGAGCCATCACCCAGCCTTGCGGGGTCTGATCGAAATAGGAAAACGACAACCGCTGTAAATTCTTAAAAGCCTGTTTTCTCAGCTCATAGCTCGTTTCCGCTTCGATGATGCCCGCCTGTTTGATGAACCCCCAGACGGACAAGCCGAAGCCCAGCGCCAACAAAAGATTGGCAACCACGAAATAGGGCCACGTCTCATATTCTCCGGCAATAAAAAACGTATCGATCGCGTAGCGGTTCAAAAGCGGGATGGCTCCATCGAGCAACGCTAAAAAACTCGCGAACATAATCAGTAAAATGAAATGTTTCTTCGATTTAAAAACGATCGATATAATTTTCTTCCACGTACCCAACTGGACCTTTTGCCGATCATCCTGTTGTTCATAGTCCATGGCTTTCACCTTCTTTAATCATCGTTTCGAACGCTTTCTCGAGTTTACCCTGGATTCCCCAAAGTTTTCGATAGAGTCCTTCACGACGACTCAACTGTTCGTGCGTGCCGATCGCTTCGATTCTTCCTTTGTCTAAAACGATGATCTGATCGGCTTCCTTGGCGGTCGTGATCCGATGCGTAATAATGATCGTCGTCTGTTTTTGGGCCTTATCCTCCAACGCTTTACGGATCATGTTGTCGGTCTTCGTATCGACCGCGCTGAGCGCGTCATCGAAAATGAGGATCGGTTTGTCGGCGACGAGCACGCGTGCGATCGCCACGCGTTGTTTTTGTCCGCCCGAAAGCGTTGTACCCTTTTCGCCGACAATCGTTTCATAACCTTGCTTAAACGTCTTGATATCCTTGGCGAGAGCCGCGATTTCCGCTGCTTGATGCACGCTCGTTTCCTTGGCGTGTTTCGCGGCGATCGCGATATTCTCAAAAACCGTCTTCGAATAGAGGAACGGCTCCTGCAAAACGACACCGGTATGTTTTCTAATATGTTTTTTCTCGATCCGCTTGAGCGGAACGCCATCGATGATGATTTCTCCGGCCTGATAGTCATACATCCTGAGCAGAAGATTGATGATCGTCGACTTGCCGCTACCCGTTCGTCCGATGACAGCAACCGTCTGACCGGGCTCGATCGTAAACGTCACGCCCTTGAGCAAGTGTTCGCTCGTATCCGGAAAAGCGAATGAAACATCCTTGAATTCGATTCGTCCCCTGATTTCCGGCGTTTCACGACCGTTGTTCTCGTATTCACTCGGCATGTCGAGTATTTCGTTGATGCGATCGGCAGCCACCAGCGCCTTACCATAGTCGTTGATAATGCGTCCGAGTCCGCGAACCGGCCAGATCAGCATGCCGACCAAGGCGAGTGCGGCGACCACGGCGGCAGCATCCATTTGTCCGATTCGGACATAGTGCACACCGATCGCGATAATGATGAGATACTGCGATATGCCGATAAAATCCATCGTACCCCAGTAAACCGCGATAATCCGATTCGCCCGCTTGAGCGCTCTCGTATAAGCGGAATTCTTGCCTTCCATCTTTTCGATTTCATAGGCTTCATTCGCGAAAGCCCGGACGACACGAGCGCCCGAGAGGTTTTCCTGGATCACGGTCATCATTTCCGATTCTCGTTCTTCGATGCTCTTGAAGATCTTGTCGATCTTGATGAAATAGATCGTTGATGCGAGCCCGACCAGTGGTACCAGTGAAAGCGTAATCCATACCATCAAAGGATTGATCTGATAGAGCTGATAGGAACCGAAAAGAAGCGTTGCCAATAGTCTGACGACATCGAGCATACGATTGATTAGAAAATTGGTCGTCGCTTCGACATCGGATGTGACGCGCTGAATCAAGTCACCCGAATCGGCGTTATTGTGAAATCGATAGGACAGATCCTGTATGTGCCGGTATAGCTGGATGCGCATCTTCTCGCCCAGCTTCTCAAAGGCATACCCCTTGACATACATCTCAAAATAACGAAACGTGAAACGGAATATCTGAAGCAGCAAAAGCGTCGTCGCGATCCGAAGCACGAGATTCATGAATGTCGGCGCATACTCATAGTAAGCAATCAGAAAAGCGGGCAGATTGACCCGATTGACGGTAACCGCCGAATCGGCGATCCCGGGTTGCTCTAAAAGCGATTTGATTAAGTATTGCGTAAACAAGGGAACATTTGAGTAAGTCCATTGGTGAAAGGCTGTAAGCAGTGCCGCTACCAAGACGAGTACAAAAAAGCCCTTTGCTAAGTTGAATAATCGGATCGTGCGCATAGTGTTCCCTCCTTAGCCTTAATAAGTATATAAGAAACCGCTACAATAGTCAACCAAAAAATCGGCTTATAAAGGAAAAAAACGCCCGAAAACCGACTTTTTTTCTCATGTTCACGGCTCCTAGCGTTCATTTCTATAAAAATTATCCAGTTTCAAAGAAAAAGAGGAGATTGCCCCCTCTTTATTCCTTTTAATACATTTTTTGCATGCGTCTGATTTTCGGCAAAAACTTATTCATCACACCGATCGCATCCTTATAGTGATTGTACTTGCTGAAAAGAGATTGCGCATCGAGCATGAGATAGTTCAAGATCACATAGTCATCGGTCAATTCGTGCACGCCAAGAATCTCTTGTCGAAGATAATGCAGGATCTGATCTTTATCCGCCGTATACTTGTACTTGAGATGGCGCATGAAGTATTGATTCTTACGCAAGAAATCGTTTTTTCCCTCATAACCGAAAATCAACGATCGGATCGTTTCTTCGTCCTGGACATGGTCCAATGCGTACAAATAGATCATCAACCATGCCTCATCGTCATGGTAGTACGGTTTCGCACATTCGATAACGCGTTCGTAGTTTTGATGGAAGGCGTGGGCATACGCCACGATCAAGTCCTTGTCGCTGCCTTCGATCTGGCTCATTCGTGCGACGCGTTCTTCGATTTCTTTTGGATCCCGATAATACGCTTCAAAGAGCATGTTCTGCTTTTCGATTTCCTTGACTCGGTGATAGACCTGTTGTTCGACGACGAGCTTCATGTATTTCGGATAGAGTTCCATGACTTCCGTAATCATATGCATCCGATACGCACATAGCAATCTGCCTTCGATCGCCAGAATATGCATACGGGGGTCCGTTAACCCTTCCTTGCTCAGCAGCATGATACTTTCGTGTGCCTCATCGAAGCGCTCCTGGCGGAAAAGGAACACGTGCATCAGATAGACGAAAAGATTCATCTCGAAGTCGTCGAGTCGTAAAAGATAATTCCTGACATGATGAAAGTGGATGAGTGCTTCGACAAAATCGTGTTTTGCCATGTAATAACCGAAGCGAATGAGTTCCGCCTGATGATCTTTTCTTTTTCCGTAGGAAGCAAGCATATCATCGGGAAGACTCGTTCGCATGATCAGATGGTCGACGATCATATCGCGGTCAATCTTATAACCGCTGTCGTCTTTGTCATCGTATCGTTCGATCCCCAAACGTTCGGACAGTGGTTCAACGAACTGTTCACTGACCGCAATCAAGTTGTTTTCAGCTTTTGACAGGTAGGATACGCTGCAAATCCCTTCCGCTGCTTCCTGCAAAGTCATATTCTTTTCAATACGACTGAATCGCAGAGCAGAACCGAACGGTTTCGGTTCATAGAGCTTTTCCTGCTTCCGCTGACGCATCTGGTGTTTCAACTTCATCATTTCAAAATCGTGTTTCATTGTGATACTCCTCTCTATTTTTCCCCCATATTATCGAAAGAAAGAGGCAAAATCAAATTCAATTGGAAAAATAACCTCTTGATTTACATGATAAAAGGAATGATACGCTTGGCATCATTCCTTTTTCGGTTCTTTCTGATCATAGACGCATAAATCATAGAGCGGACACGCCTGACATTTCGGTTTCTTGGCGAGACAGTGGTAACGCCCGAAAAAAATGAACTGATGATGCACTTTCTGCCAGTTTTTTCGGGGAATCGCCCGCATCAATTTGTCTTCAATGATTCGCACCGAATCCCCCTTCGTGGCGAGTCCTAGGCGAACCGATACCCGTGCGACGTGCGTATCGACGGCAAGCGCAGGAATGCCGAAGGCATTGCTCAAGACGACGTTTGCCGTCTTTCTCCCGACACCCGGCAAAGCTTCGAGAAGCACACGATCAGCGGGAACGACACCGTTGTGCAAGGCTTCGAGTTCAGCGGAAAGCCTGATAATGTTTCTCGCTTTGTTTCGATAAAGACCGATCGTCTGGATGATCGCTTCGACGTCTTGCTGCAAAGCCTGTGCAAGCATCTTGGGAGTCGGGTAGCGTTCAAAGAGACTCTTGGTTACACGATTGACGCTGACATCCGTCGTCTGGGCACTCAGAACGACGGCAACGAGCAACTGGAACGTATTATCGTGGTTCAGTTCGACGGTTGCGTCCGGAAACATCGCATCCATCGTTGCCAATATGCGTTCAATCCTTTTCATCCGATCTTCTTGTACAAGTCATCGAGCGCACGATCGACCTTCTCATCGATTTCGATCGGTTTCGGAATCTGTTGTGAGAGCAAGCGCTCCACATACTTGATACTGACTTTGTCCTCCGCCTGCTCGAGCGCACGATCAATTTGATCCGACGTATAAAGCCCTTCGTCATACCATCTTCTGATCGTTTCGAGCTCATAGGGACGCAAAAGACGACCGAGCCCTTGTTCGAACTGTTTGATCGTTTGGCTAATCCTGTTTTCATAGAGTGCCTGACGCTCTTTCTTTTCATCTTCGATCAAGAGTTCCTCGATCTTTTTGAATGTCGGATCGAGACAAAAAACTTCACGTTCCTTCTGGCCCTTCGTCCGTTCGATCTCCATGGTCATGAATCCTTTGTCCAACAAGCCTTCGACGATATCTCCAATTTCATTTTGTGAATAATCAACACGCCGAGAGATCGCAGCAATCGAAAAGGACTTTCTTTTCTTATAGATCGAAAAGAGCGCCAAAAGAATCGAGCGTTCCGCCATGGAAAGATCGAGTCTTTTGTATTCCTTGATCAGGATACGTTCGATCGCGAGATCATAGTTTTCATAGAGCGTCTTAAGAATCATAGTTCCCCTTGTCGAGCGCGTCATGCGCAGCTTTTTGTTCGGCTTCTTTTTTCGTTTTTCCCACACCATGCCCGAGAATAATGGTGCGATCGAGTTTCACGACGACTTCAAAGACTTTGTCGTGGGAAGGACCGCTTTCATGGACGAGGTGATAGCTGATATTCCGCTTGTCCCCACTGTGAATGTATTCCTGCAACGTCGACTTGTAGTCCTTGATTTCGAGGGCACGCGAAAGATTCGGTACGATGATCTCCTGAAAGACGCGTCGCACCCGTTCAAATCCGAGATCGAGATAGATGGCTCCCAGAAGGGCTTCAAACGCATCGGCGACCATCGCGCCGTTGGCACCTTTGATCGCTTCGCCTTTTCCCAGTTTCAAATACGTCTTGAGGCCAATCGTATCCGCATAGAGCACAAGCGCCTCCTCGGATACGGCTTTCGCCTTTTTTTTGGACATGACACCTTCATCGGTCAATGCTTCTTTATAAAGATAATCCGTCATCAGAAGTCCGAGAACCGCGTCACCGAGAAACTCGAGTCGCTCGTTTTTCTTGGTGTGGTTCTCATAGGCGTATGAAGCGTGCGTAAGCGCGGTTTCATAGAGGGATTGATCTTTATAAGGAAGATCGAGCTTTTTCAATAGTTCGATCATGATTCCTTCTCTTCCTTTTTCTCGAGTGTTTCCGATACGATGCGGATGACATCCGCTTCGACCATTTCCTTCGCTTGGCGTATACCGTTGTAAAAGGCATAGTCATTCGATGAACCATGCGCCTTGATGACGACTCCGTCGAGACCCATGAGCAAAGCGCCTCCGATCTCGGAAGCGTCGAGCGACCGTTTGAATCGTTTCAATGCCCCGCGCATGAAAAGCGCACCGATCTTCGAAAGAAAACCGGCCTTGATCTCACGTTTGAGCACTTCACCGAGACCTTTCGCTGCCCCTTCCATCGTCTTCATGACGATATTTCCGGTAAAACCGTCGGAAAGAAGAATATCGGCCTTTGTCATGAAGATCTCTTTCGGTTCGAGATTCCCGAAAAAGTTCAAATCCGCACTGTCCTTGAATAGGGCATAGGTCTCCTTATCGAGTTCACGACCCTTGCCTTCCTCGGTTCCGATATTGATCAAAGCGACCGTGGGTTTCTCGCGTTTGAGTACCCGTTCACACATGATCGTCGCGTAGACAGCGAATTCGTGCAAGTATTCCGGTTTGATCTCGACGTTCGCTCCCGAATCCAACAGGATACGTCCTCTTCCGTCGAAAGAAGGAATGATCGGGGCGATGGCGACGCGACGCATGTTTTTCATGCGCTTAACGATGAAAAGTCCACCGACCACGAGCGCCTGCGTCGGACCGGCACTGACGATGGCATCCGCCTCTTTGTTTGCTACAGCATCGAGGGCCATGAACATCGAAGCGTTCTTGTTTCGACGGAACTGGCCAATCGGATCTTTTTCACCCATATCGAGGTATGCTTCCGTATGAACGATATGGAGACGGTCGTGTTCAGTGAGATAGGGTGCCATCTTCTCCTTGTCGCCAAAGAGCGTGACTTCAATGTTTTCAAACTGGTTCAAGGCTTTGAGCGTGCCTTTGATGATCGGTTCGGGTGCGTGGTCGCCCCCCATAGCGTCGATCGCGATTCTAATCATAGGATCCCTTCTTTCTATGCGGTTATTATATCATATTTTTTCGTCGCGCGGATATATCGACGGAAGCGCTCGTACGCCGGATTTTTCCTGAAGTCGCTTCGTTGCAGCAACTGCTTGACGTTTTTTTGTGCTTCAATCAAAATCGGGTAATCATGGATCAAGTCGAGATACGTGAAATTCAAGTAACCCGACTGCCTTTTCCCGAGGAAATCACCCGGCCCGCGCGCCGAGAGATCGTAGCTGCTCAAGGTAAATCCGTCATCGATTTTCGTCAGCAATTCGAGCCTCTCGACATCGTCCTTGGTCGAGATCAAATAACAGGTGCTCGGACGCTCACTCCGTCCGATTCGACCGCGCAACTGATGGAGCTGACTGAGACCGAAGTGTTCGGCGGAAAATACGGCCATGAGCGTCGCTGTCGGAACATCGATTCCGACTTCGACCATCGTCGTGGCAAGAAGAATGCTTCCTGGTGTTGCCAAAAACAGCTGCATGTTCAAACTCTGTTCGCTTTCACTTAATTTACCGTGCAGCACGAACACACGGTCGAAGCGGTCTTTGATTCTCGCATAGACGGTTTCGATGTTGTCGCTCACGTGATCCGAAGAGATCGCGGGAACAACGAGATAGACGTGTTCGTGCCGGGCGACCGTCGCTTCCATCGCCTGATACAGCCGTTCGATTCGTTCCGGCGTCAGATAGAACGTCTGAATCTTTTCCTTGGCAAGTGGCTTCTCTTTAATCGATGACACATTCGATTCTCCGAAAGCGACCATTTGCAGTGTCCGGGGAATCGGTGTCGCCGTCAAATACAGGACGTCCTTCGTTTTCGCCTTTTCTTCGAGCTCCTGACGGGTTCTGACGCCAAACTTGTGTTGCTCGTCGATGATGACAAGACCGAGTTTCGGAAAGCGAACATCCTCCTCGATCAAGGCATGCGTGCCGACTACGAGATCATATCCGTGTCGTTCGATCGCCTCTTTGAGGTCCGTCTTGTTTTTCGTTCTGCCGACGAGGAGAGCCACCCGCAATTCCTTGAAATGCTTTTCAAAGAACTGGGCGTGCTGAATTGCGAGAAGTTCCGTCGGTGCCATGAAAGCGACTTGTTCGCCTGCCGTGAAGATGGCATAAAGAGCGATGCCCGCTACGATCGTTTTTCCCGAGCCGACGTCGCCTTGAATGAGGCGAAAACTCGCTTCGGCTCGTTTGAAATCGCGAAAAACGTCGTTAACCGCTTTCTTCTGATCCGTAGTAAGCGTAAACGGTAGGGTTGCGATCTTTTCCTTGACCCGCTCAATGTCGTAGGCTTTCGGTCGCCTTTCGACTCGCTTGATTCGATCGGAAAGCCGTAACTGCAAATAAAAGGCTTCTTCGTATTTGAAACGTCTTTCCGCCTGTTTGACATCTTCCATGTCGCGCGGCAAATGGACCATTCGATAGGCGAGCTTTTTTCCCGGCATCCGATACGTCTTGAGAAATTCCTCAGGGATCGTTTCCTGCGCGTCAAAGGCTTCCGACTCGATGATCGTCTTCAGGATCTTGCTGATGAAACGATCGGAAATACCGGCGATCCGGTAGACAGCCTGGAGCGGCTTCGTCTTCGCCTCTGTCATAATCTGATCAGCGACGAGTCGTCGCTGATAAAGGTGATAGGTCCCCTTGACGACGATATGATCGCCGGGCTTGAGCGTATGAACGAGATAGGCACGACGAAACACGACGACTTCAATCTTTTTACCGGCAAGAGATGCATCGAATCGGATTCGACTGATTCGCTGGTAGGGATTGTAGTCGAGCTTCGAAGAAACGATTAAGGCCAAGGTAATCTTCGTTTTGTCGCGCGCTTCATCGATCGATGAAAGCGCGTAGTTCTCATAGGTCGACGGTCGCCTTTTCAAAAGGTCATCGGTGCAGACAAGCCCCGCTTTCTGAAATGCCGCCCACGTTTTCGGCCCGACACCGAAAATCTCATCGAGACCGATTCCTGGCCTAGCCATTGATCAGCATAAGGTCCGCCAAGACGATGGCAAGCGCGTTTTCAAGTACGATCCCGGCTCGGCGGCAAATCGCCACGTCATGACGACCCCCGATTTTCAGCTGCGTCGTTCCCTCTTTGGAAAAATCATAGGTCGTCTGATCCTTGCCGATACTCGACGTCGGTTTGATGAAGGCTCTGGCCACGATGTCGTTCCCGTTGGAAATACCACCGCTGATGCCGCCGGAATGATTGGTCGAAGTCGTTCCTTTTTCATCGATGATCGTGTCGTTGAACTGACTTCCCATCATCTCGATACCGGAAAAACCGGTACCGATTTCGACGCCCTTAACCGCGGGAATCGAAAAGAACATGCGACCGATCTCCCCGTCAAGCTTGTGAAAGAACGGTTCACCGAGTCCAACCGGAACTCCGGTCGCTCGCACTTCGATGATGCCTCCGACCGAATCACCCATCTCGGCGATCGCTGTCAAATAATCATCGATCTTCGTCAGATCCTTGAGCGTACCGATTTGAACGAGCTCGTGCGAAAACGTATAGGGGACGACCATTTTCGCGATACTGCCGGCAGCGACCAACGCTGCCGTAAGACGACCGGAAAACCGACCTCCGCCCCGATAATCCTGATAGCCCTTGTACTTCGTTTGCGCGACGAAATCAGCGTGACCGGGCCTTGGTTGGCGACGCAAATGCTCATAGTCCTTCGAGCGCGTATTCGTATTTTCGATGACGAGGTGAAGCGGTGATCCGGTCGCCTTCCCGTTGAATACGCCTGTGGTTATCGCGAAACGATCGGTTTCGATGCGTGGCGTCGTTCCGATCTTTCCGGGTCGCCGTTTGGACAGATCCAAGGAAATCAAATCCAGATCAATGACCGTACCGGGCGGCACGCCATCCAAAACGAACCCGATCTGTTGTTGGTGCGATTCCCCGAACAACGTCAGGCGAAACCTGTTACCGTAACTATTCATCCTTGATCGCATCCTTTATCCGAGCGAACAATCGCTCATCGTAGTCGAAATGCCGGTTCCAAAAGAGCGACACGCTTTCGATCGCCTGATAGATCAGCATCGGCAAGCCATGATACCCCAACTTGGCATCCTCCATGATTTTCGTCTTGAGCGGGCGATAGACCAGGTCGAGAACGACACGGTCTTTTACGACTTCCCGCGGCAAGATTGAAACATCTGTCCGTGGATACGTTCCAAGCGGTGTCGTCTGAACGAACAGGTCGACGTCTTTGGCGTCGACCTCATCGTAATACATGGTCCTGGCAAACGATTCGGCGCGCCTGCTCGTTCTTCGTTTCACGATCGTCGGCTCGGCCTGGCGATCAAGAAGCGCGACATAGACAGCCTTCGCCGCTCCACCATTTCCAAGAACGAAAACCCTTTTTCCAGAAACCTTTAAACCATAGTAATCGAGCATACCGAGAAAGCCAAAATAGTCGGTATTCGCACCGACCAGACCGCCTTCATCCCGATAGATCGTATTGACGGCGCCAATCCTTTGTGCCACCGAACTGATTCGATCGAGGAAAAAGACGACCTTCTCCTTGTAAGGAACGGTTACGTTATAGCCGTCAACCTCACCGTTTCTAAGCCTTGTCATCGCGTGTTCGAGATCCTTTTCATCGATATCCCTGATCCCGTATGCATAGGAAAGACCATATGTCTTCGCCAGCACATCATGGACGAGCGGTGAGCGACTGTATCCGATGTTTTTTCCGAGCAACTCGAAGCGTTTCACTTTTGCACTTCTTTCGACAGATCGAACAAAAGCTGGATGAAACGATGATACAAGGGCCAAAGCGATTCGTCATCGAACTGCTCGCGCCTCTCGATCACGACATCGATTTCACGCTCAGCGTCGAAGATCGGCATATCATGCTCTTTCTTGTAAGCACCGATCGCTTTGGAAATACGCATTCTTTTCTTGAAGAGCTCCATAAGCTCGAGATCGATGTCATCGATCTGCTTTCGATAGTCCTTGAGATCCATGAACCACACCTCCCAATCTTTGATAATCCGAAAAAAATCCGGGATAGGACTTCCGACACGCTTCTGCACCTTCGATCGTTACCGGACCATCCGCCCGGAGAGCGGCGATGGCGATCGCCATGACGATCCGGTGATCGTCAAAGGCGTAAAACGTTCGGTTCCCCTTCAAAACCGTTCGACCTGTGATCACAGCACGGTTTCCCTCGATCGTCATGTTCACGCCGAACCGCGTCAACACCTCCTGCATCGCAGATAGCCGATCGGACTCCTTGATCTTGAGACGTTCGGTATTGAGAAACGTCGTCTGGCCTTCGCTGAGCGCCGCGAGCACCATCAGAATCGGTCCGAGATCAGGGATATCGGCAAGATCGATGGTCATCCCGTGCGTCTTGCTGGGCGATATGACATAACGTCCTTTCCCATAGGTGATGTTTCCACCCATCTGTTCGATAATCCGGACAATCGCTCGGTCACCTTGTCTGGAGTCTTCCTGCAATCCGGATAGCTCGATCCGTTTACCGATCGTTCCCGCAACGAAGAAGAACGCCGCTTGCGAGAAATCCCCTTCGACATACGCGTGCCGTGCTCGGTATGTCTGATGGCCAAAAACGATGAAACGTCCCTTTTCTTCTTTGACCGAAATTCCGAAATGTTTCAGTATGTCAAGCGTCAGGTCGACGTATCCGCGCGACTCGAGCGGTGTCGAAAGTTCAATGACCGAATCACCACGGACGAGCGGAAGCGCCATGAGAAGACCGGTCAAAAACTGTGAACTGACATCGCCTCTAAGCACGTAGCGACCGGCTTTGAGCGGTCCACCGACAACGAGCGGAAGCTCATGTTCCGTCTTGCGTAGGAACACGTACCCGAATCGCTCGAACGTATCCCGATAAACCGAAAGTGGTCGTTGCGGCAATCGCCCCTTGCCGATGAAGGTCACCGGCTCTTTTTGCAGCATCGCGATCGGAATCATGAAGCGAAGCGTCGACCCGGACTCCCCCGCATCGATCGTGATGTCTTTTCTGTCTTTCGGTTTCCCGCCATAGGCATATGACTTCGTGGCGTGAAGCCCTAGTGCACGCAGTGCCTCACGAGTCGCTTGAATATCCATCGCGTCGAGAAGATGCTCGATCTCGCACCTTTCTTCCGAGAGCGCTGCGGCGATCAGCACCCGGTGTGAAACGGACTTCGAAGAAACCGTTTCAAGCGCGCCTTGCAAAGGACGCGGTTCGATCGTTACCTTCATAAGTCCACCTGCTCGATGACCGCTTGACCGATGTCTTTGATCAGAATAAAGCGAAGTCCATCGGCGCGCTGTTTCTTATCATAGGCGATTTCTTTCACGTAGTCCTTTCGTTCGAGCAGAGGCAACTCAACGAGTCCTCGGGCGAACAAAAGGTCTTTGACATCGTCATAAAGCGCTTTTGGCGTAATTTTTCGTTCGATTCCAACCAACAAGGCGATGAGCATGCCGTAACTGATCGCTTCGCCGTGCTTATAGGTCTTATAGCCGTGCGCGCGCTCGATCGCATGACCGAACGTATGTCCGAAATTCAAGACCATGCGCAACCCTTGCTCATAGGGATCTTCTAAAACGATCCGTTTTTTGACCGAGAGCGCCCGATCGATTTCCTCGATTCCGACGCGCTCGTTTTCTTTGAGTCGCTCATAGAGGATCCGATCGCCGATTAAAGCCGCCTTGATCATTTCGGCGATCCCGTTATTGTATTCTCGATTTTCGAGCGTATCCAACAGCTTCGGGTCGATCAGAACGAGTTCGGGGTCGTGAAAAGCGCCGATCAGGTTTTTACCCAAAGGAAGATTGACGCCGACCTTCGCACCGATGCTGCTGTCGACTTGGGCAAGAAGTGTCGTCGGTACCTGAACCCAGCGAATTCCCCGATAGAGCGTCGCAGCCACGAAACCGGCAAGATCACCGACGACCCCGCCACCAAAGGCGATGATCAGGTGATCGCGTCGAATGCCTTTTTCAATGAGTCTCCTGGCAACATCCTCGTAGGTCGAAAGCGACTTCGACCCTTCACCCGGTTCGATTATGACCGTTTCAACCGAATACGCTGCCAAAGCAGCGAAAAGCGCGTCCCGATAATACCCAAAAACCGTCCGATCGCTAATCACGAACACCTCTCGTCCCTGATAAAACGTCAAAAGCATCTCGCCCAACCGCTCGAGCGCGCCCGCTTCGATGTAAATAGGATAGGATAAGTTCTTATGTTCGATCAAAGGATTTCCTCTTTTCCCTAGCTTCCCTCATGTTTCTTCTGAGTTCGTCTTGATCCTCGGTAAGAATCGCTTCACGAAGTCTTTCGACCTCACTTTGAAACCGATCGATCGTCGCCAAAAGCGCCTTCTTGTTTGAAAGGAACAGTTCACTCCACATGACGTCGTTGATGTTGGCGATCCGCGTCAAGTCACGAAACGAATCCCCAGTCGCCCGTGGCGTATCGACGTCGATATCGCTTTGCATGAGCGAAACGGCGATGACGTGGGTCAACTGACTCGTAAAGGCGATCAACCGGTCATGCGTCTTGGCATCCGTCAC
This sequence comes from uncultured Acholeplasmataceae bacterium, assembly GCA_964444805.1. GTDB lineage: Bacteria > Bacillota_I > Bacilli_A > Acholeplasmatales > Acholeplasmataceae > RECG01. The sequence goes on from CAYUIK010000103.1 coordinate 24,591, forward strand.
CATCATTTTACCAAATTTTAAATCCTTTGCCAGCCCCTCAAGCATTCGAATGTCTTCTTTCGTGCTCAAGTTCGTCGCGACAATGAGGAAGTTGGCGTTCTTGAACATCGTGAAATCGCGGTTTTCAAATCCACCAACCGCCTTCCCGGCCATCGGGTGGTGCGAAAGATAACGAATCCCCGCGGGTAACGCGTTTTCGATCAAAGAAACGATTTCCTGTTTCGTTCCACTGACATCGGTCACGACCTGACCTTGTCTTAATCGATTTCGATGCGTTTCAATGAAACGCACACTATCCTTGGGATAGAGTGCCAGGATGACAAGATCAGCTTCCGATAGACGCTCGATTCCATTATCCTTTTCGATAAAACCGAGCTTCATGCCTTCTGCAAGAACCTCACTTCGGATATCGTAAGCGTAAACCCGATGTCCCGCTTTGAAAAGTCCTTCGGCATAGGATCCGCCGATCAACCCCAAGCCGACGATAAAAACTTTCATCGTTTCGTCTTCCCGAGGACATCTGCGAGCTTGTCGAGTTCGGTCATCATCTGCTTGAACTTCGGAATCTTGAGCGACTGAGCACCGTCACTCAAAGCGTGTTCCGGGTCATGATGAACTTCAACGATCATGCCGTGCGCACCAACAGCAAGCGTCGCGAGCGCGAGCTTCTCGATCATGTTCCAACGTCCGGCAGCGTGCGACGGATCAACGATGACCGGCAAATGCGACAACTCCTGAACGGCGAGCACCGAACTGATATCGAGTGTATTGCGCGTATACTTCTCATACGTCCTGATCCCCCGCTCACAAAGGACAACGTTCTCATTTCCCCCGGCCATAATGTATTCGGCCGACATCAGCCACTCCTCGATCGTCGCCGATAATCCGCGTTTTAGAAGAATCGGTTTCGTGGACTTCCCGAGCGCCTTCAGCAAGTGGAAATTCTGCATGTTTCGCGCGCCAACTTGAATGAGGTCGACGTACTGTTCGAACAGCGGAATCAGATCCGGGCTCGGTATTTCCGTAACGACGGCAAGATTAAACTCGTCTCCGACCTTACGCAACAGCTTCAACCCTTCGACACCCATACCCTGGAAGGAATAGGGCGACGTCCGCGGCTTGTAGGCTCCGCCCCGTAAAATACTCGCTCCCGCTTTCTTGACGCCCCGTGCGATCGTTTGCAGCTGTTCTTCGGACTCGACCGAACACGGTCCCGCCATCGTCACGAACGCATTCCCACCGATTTCGATTCCTCGGTCGAGTCGGACGATCGTATCGTTCGGCTTGAACGATCGGCTCGCCTTTTTGAAGGGCGTCGAAACCCGCGTAACCTGAGCAACGCCGTCAAAGGCATATAGGTCGTGTGGATCAATTCTCGACGTATCGCCGATAATACCGAAAACCATGATTTCCTCACTGCTGACGTCCTTGACTTCGAAGGACTGTTCCTTGAGAAAATCGGTAATGCGCTTGTATTCCTTTTTTGATGCCTGTTTTTTCATTTGTATGATCATCGTTTTTTCTCCTCTTCCTAATATATAAAAAAATCCCTGAGGAACCCCAAGGATGAACGCGTTCATGGTTTGGCTGTTCCTTTTTTACTTCAAAAAGGAATGCCCGTGGCAGTCCTTTTAAAAGTATACGTAATAATAAGCCGAACCTTGAACGAACATTGAAATCACCTTTCTTTGTTGATGTTATAGTATCACAGGTCCGCAGGAAATACAAGACGAAGAAAAATAAAAAATGCAAATCGGGTATTGTGTTTCACACACATCTATGATATTTTATTAGTGTGCAAGACACAGTAAGGGGGTCAATCATGAACTCACAGTTCAAAAAGGGAATCCTTGAAATGTGTATCATGAGCCTGATCGATCAAAGGCCCATGTACGGGTTCGAGGTCATCGAACGACTCGCAAAAGACATCGATGCGAACTCCAACACGATCTATCCGATCTTGCGTCGACTGACGGCCCAAGGTCACTTTTCGACCTATCAGGAACAGACGAGTCTCGGTGCTCCCCGCAAGTATTACCGGATTACCGATGAAGGCAGCAAGCGCTTGGCTAACTACAAAAAAGAATGGTACGCCTTTCTAAGTGGCGTCCATAGAATTATGGGAGGTTCGAACAATGAAAGATAAGTATCTGAAACATCTCGAAGAACGACTCAAGGAGAGCTCGGTATACGCTTCCGAAATCGAGGACGTCATCGCGGACTACGATCAGCTCTATGATGAAGCGCTCAGCCGCGGCATGTCCGATGAGGAAATCAGCGATTTCCTCGGAAATCCCGATCGCGTCGCCCAGGAACTCATCCGGGAACTCAAGATCAAACACGACCGGACATTCAAATACCGGATCATCGCGGTCATGCCCTTCCTATCGCTCATGGTTTTCTTTCTTCTGGGAACGATCTTCGATCTCTGGCATCCGGGTTGGCTCGTCTTTCTGTTAATCCCGATGTCGGCTCTACTCATAAACGGGCCAAAAGGATTGCGAAAACTCGTTTCTCTTTCACCTTTTTTGGCGCTTATCGGTTTTTTCGTTTTCGGATATTTCGATCTCTGGCATCCCGGTTGGCTCATCTTTCTCATCATTCCCGTCTCGAGCATCCTGATGGTCCCACGCGCCAAAGACGCCGTCTTAGGCCTATCCCCCTTCGTGGCAGTCGTCGCTTTCGTCTTACTCGGCAGTTACGGTCTTTGGAATCCCGGATGGCTCGTCTTTCTCATGATTCCGATGCTTTCCATTCTATTTAAGAAAAACAAACTTCACGTCCTGATCTATGAGTCCTTGTTCCTTCTTTCGATCGGTCTCTATCTCTACATGGGGCTCGTACACGGACGCTATGATCAGGGTGCACTCGCCTTTATTTTACCGGTTGCCTACGGATTTCTCATCGGTGATGTCTCGATTTACCTCGGATGGAAAGGCGCCGACTTTAAAAAGAACGTGATCATGGGCTCGAGCATCGTTATACTGATCGCCACATACATCGTCACGGGCCTCTTGTTCGACGCTTGGGCCTATGCCTGGCAACTCTTTCTGATCATTCCCGTTCTGGGAATCATCCTATACGATCGTTTCCGTCTCGTCGCTGTTTCCCCCTTTGTCGCTACCGTCATATTCTTTTCCCTCGGTTATTTCTTCGACCTCTTCGAGGTCTCTTGGCTCGCATTTCTTTTGATTCCGATTAGTGCGATCCTAACCGACTGATCTAAAAAAAGAGTCCCTTAGACGTTCGTCTAGGGGGCTCTCTTTACATGGATCTCAGATGGTTCCTATGCGTTTTTTTATGCGTCATCAAAACGTACGATCCGCTGATTTTGAGCAAAGAACTTAATATCATCACCGACGCGTTTCGTCATGAAATCGCGCATTTCTTCGATGTCGAACTGCTGGACATTCAAGGAATAGATCAGTCCGTCATCGATTTCGACCCAGAATATGGTATTCCCTTCAATGACATAGGAGTCGAGGTGCGTAATCGTTCCTTCGATCGTATCGAACGCATTGGAATCCGTTTCACCCAAGTTCAGCACATAAGCGTTATACGCGTTGTTCTTCGTGTTCGCCATCCCCGAAATTTCTAGATCCTGAACATTCATAAAGACGTGTCGCAAAATCCGCCCATCTTCCCCTTTGATCAGGATGTAATAGGTCGGTTTATCCATGACATTGAGCGGTACTGGGAAAGTTGCTGCAATGTTGTTCTGGGGCAAGAGCGTCAGCGTTTTGTTCATCGCCGCCGCTTCGGTCGCGCCAGCGAACTTATACAACTTCGTTTCCTTCGTGCGAATATTCATATAGACGAACCCGATCGTCGACTCGTCGCCCCCAGCGCTCGTCAATCCCGTGAAATAGTAGAGGCCGTCATCATTCATGATCGTCCGTTTGCCCTGGCTCGAGACGAGAACGCCGCGTTGCGCGAAATAACGGTTCAAAAAGCCGTCCTGCAAGGACCCCCAATAATTCAACTGTTCGAGCAGAAGTCCGGGAGGATAGACACTTTCAACCCAATCGGGCACATCTTCGGGAGCGTAGTCGTTGACCGCTCCCGTAATCGCGTCAACTAAAGCGATTCTGGCAATATCATGACCACCATTAACAAAAATCGTCGGAAGCGAATATTGCATGACGTAATAAGGACGACCATCCTCATCGATCTCGAAGTAATAGTCCTCGAGCCGATAGGCGTGCATGCCGTTATAGTAGGCATGTCGCACAAGATCGTCACCGAAATATCCGCTTGGAACATACTTGAGGCCGAGACCTTCCTGATCCGTCAGGTTGATCAGTTTCGTTTCCGAAGTTACCTTGTCGATCAGAATATAGCCCGGCGTTCCGACCGTACGGTTGTTGAGCCACTTAAAGATCCCGCGGTACTCGAGGGGAGAAACCATGTATTGTTTTCCCTGATAGAGGATATCGGAGTATCCTCCGGGTTCAAATTCTGACCCGATCCCGGGAAATTCACCGAGTTTGAGCGCTCCGAGCTTCGCTCCATAGGTTTTATCGACGATCGGCAAACTCTCGAGTTCCACCGTTTCAACATCGGTATTGAAGACATCTTCTTCCACCGTCAAAAGTTCGGTATAGGCTTCTGCATGAAAATACGTCCTTCCCCCGAATAGAGCGTACCCGAGCAAAATGACGAGCAAAACGATGGTCACATTCCGATTGATCTTCAAAACCATGCGAACCGAGATCTTCAACCGCTCGTATGAAGCGTTGACGACCATCAACAAAACGATAAATGCCAAAATAATGATTCCGACATAACGGATGTTCACCTTGACTAAGATGAAATAATTGGCAAGAAATGTCGTCGCGATGATGATCGCGGCAATCAAGACGAGATACAAAACACTGTTCCGATCGAATTCGATATTCGTTTTTTCCGTTATTTCTTTTAAGTCCTTGTACTGCATCTGATTCAATACTTTGAATAGCGGAATCAACGCGAAACCGATGAAGACGATGATTCCTATGAGCGCGATTATTCCCATGTCGCTCACTCCTCTCTTTTTGTCACATACATTATAATCTATTTTTAAGCGCTTTGCACGAATAACCGTCCGTTTATCGGAGTTCCCAGGCCTCGATCAGATCATCGACAGCCCTTTCGATTTCTTTTTCGCTCAAACCGGAATACCCGATGACGAGTGCGGGGCGATTCTCGCTCGCTTGTTTATAATAGGATTCCAATCCGGTAACCCGGATGCCTTTTTCTTTCGCTCGTTCGATCAACTCGCGTTCGCTCATCCCATTTTTAACTTCCAAAATGAAGTGAAGTCCGGCATCGGCTCCCCTGATCTCGATCAGATCGCGTTCGCTTGCTGCTTTCAAACAGGCGATCATCGCGTCACGTTTCGCCTTATAGGCGTTTCGCATTCGATTGATGTGTCGTTCGAAATAACCTCCTGCCATAAACTTATAAAGGATGTATTGTTCGAAATTCGGGACACTACACCCTTGATAGGAGGATATCGCCTCATAAGACTTCAGCAAGTGTTCCGGCAAGACCAAGTAGCTGATTCGAAAGGATGGGGCGAGACTCTTCGTAAACGTATTCATGTAAATGATCTTTTCGTCTTGATCGAGCCCCATTAAAGCCGGAATCGGCTTCCCTTGAAACCGAAACTCCGAATCATAGTCATCCTCGATCACGTAACGGTGCTCTTTTCGCTTCGCCCAACTCAAACATTCCGACCTTCGCTTAATCGGCATAACGATCCCGAGAGGAAACTGATGGGATGGCGTAATATGGATGACGTCGATCGCTTTTCTTTCCAGGTCATCCACTTGAACACCTTTATCATCCAAGGACATGAGCCGGAGTTTTACACCGCTCGCGGTGTAGATATCCCGTATTTTTCCATACCCGGGATCTTCTACACCATAGCACCTATTTCGTCCGAGCATCTGAATGATCAAGCCGATCAGGGACTCCGTCCCCGATCCGATGACGATTCGTCGTTCGGATACGTTGATCCCGCGGTATTGTGCCAAGTATTTCTTGATTTCGATTCTCAGATCCAAAAGGCCTTGGGCGTGCGTGACATTGAGCATCTCATGGTGGTTTTCCGAAAGAACGACTCGAGCGAGTTTCGCCCACGTGTCATGCGGGAACTTCGCCGTATCGACGACATTCGTATCGAAGGCAAAGCGATATGGTTGATCGTCCTCGGTTTCCTTTTTCGGATCATCTGCTTCTTGTCGCATATCATGCGTCTTCAAGGATTGATAATCCTCAACGAAATACCCCTTCTTTTCCAGAGCATAGACATATCCCTCGAGCATTAACTGTTGATAACTCGTTTCAACGGTCATTACGCTGATCTCTAAGTGCTTGGCGAACTTCCGTTTCGATGGTAGGCGCTCATGTGCCTTCAGTTCGCCCTTTTCAATCATATGCTTGATATGCGTATAGATTTGCATATAGACCGGCATGTCCTCTTTCGGATCCAAATATACGGTAATCATGAAGAATCACCTCTGGTATGGTTATTTTTTTGATATCTGGCTCTTTAACCATACCAGTTTTTCAGGTAAAATACAAGTGTAAAACCATCATCAGGAGGTATATCCATGGACCAAAAACGATACAAACTGAACAAAGAACTCGCCCAAATGCTCAAAGGAGGCGTCATCATGGACGTCACCACACCGGAACAGGCACAGATCGCCGAAGCAGCCGGTGCCGTCGCCGTTATGGCGCTCGAACGTATTCCTGCTGATATCCGGAGCGCCGGCGGCGTCTCCCGCATGAGCGACCCGAAAATGATCAAGGACATTCAACAAGCCGTCTCCATTCCCGTCATGGCCAAAGTCCGCATCGGACACTTCATGGAAGCACGTATTCTTGAAGCGATCGACATCGACTACATCGACGAAAGCGAAGTCCTCTCACCCGCGGATGAGCATTACCACATCGACAAGACGACATTCAAAACGCCTTTTGTCTGTGGTGCGAGAAACTTAGGCGAAGCGCTTCGCCGCATCTCCGAAGGCGCTTCGATGATTCGCACGAAGGGCGAACCGGGAACCGGTGACGTCGTTCAGGCAGTATACCACATGCGTCTGATCGAAAGCGAAATGAAGCGGATCCAAAACATGCGAGAAGACGAACTCTATATTCTGCAAAAGGAACTCGGTGTCTCGATTGACCTGATCCGCCATGTCCACGAACACGGAAAGCTTCCGGTCGTCAACTTCGCCGCCGGCGGTATCGCAACACCTGCGGACGCCGCGCTTATGATGAAGCTCGGTGCCGAAGGCGTCTTCGTAGGTTCTGGCATTTTCAAATCCGGTGATCCGAAACGGCGCGCCGAAGCGATCGTCAAAGCGACCACGAACTTTGACGACCCCAAGATTCTGGCCGATGTCTCTTTCGACCTTGGTGAAGCCATGGTCGGAACCAACGAACAGGAAATCGATCTCATCATGTCCAAACGAGGTCAATGATGATCACGGTTGGCATCCTGGCGCTGCAAGGGGCATTCGTAGAACACGCTCGCGTTCTTGCGAAACTCGGTGTTTCCTACGTGGAAATCCGCCAAAAAAAGGACCTGGACAAACCGATCGACGGTCTCATCTTGCCGGGAGGCGAGTCCACGGCGATGGCCAAGCTTCTTCATGGACTCGATCTGTTCGAAACACTCAAAAAAAAGATCGAAGCCGGTCTTCCGACGCTCGGCACGTGTGCCGGCTTGATCCTTCTTGCCAAAGAACTCGAAGGTAGCGAAGTCGCCCATTTCAAAACGCTCGATTTGACGATTAAAAGGAATGCCTATGGTCGGCAACTCGCGAGTTTTATGACAAAGGGCTCGTTTCATGGCGACATGATCGACATGATCTTTATCCGGGCACCACTCATCACATCCATCGGACCCGATGTTAAGACGCTTGCGATCGTCGACAAAGAGATCGTTGCTGTCCGCCAGGGAAACCAGCTTGGCTGTTCTTTTCATCCCGAACTCTCCGACGATCAGGCGGTTCACCGCTATTTCATCGACATGATCGAAACGCACAAAAAAAAGAGGGATTGACTCCTCTTTTTTATTGTTTGATATAGCCGATTCCGATACCCTTCGGTCCGGTGTGCGCACCGACGACCGGCGTCAAATAAGCAACGACAACCTCACGCTGCGGATAGACTTTTTGAATTTCCGTCTTGAACCATTCGGCCGCCTCATTGTTATGGGCATGGGAAATGAACGTCAAAACATCGAGGTCCTTCGTGTCTTCCATGTATTTCTCGAGCACACGACGCAAAGCCTTCGGCGTCGTCCGGATCTTTTCAAGCGGTTGGACCTTGCCGTCATCTCCGAGAACAAGGAGCGGCTTCAACTTGAGCATCGTGCCGATCGAACCGGAAAATTTCGATAGACGCCCGTTTTTCACGAGATATAGCAACGTATCAACGGCGAAATAGATTCGGTCATTGTCACGGATACGCTCTAAAACCTCGATCACTTCAGCGAGATTCTTTCCTTCTTCTAAAAGACGATGCGCCTCAAGCGCCATATAAGCTTCTCCGTAAGCGAGCGTCTTCGAATCAAAGGCGGTCACTTTGATCTTTACTTCATCGGATGTCGCCGTGCGTTTAACCGCTTCGAATAAACCGCTCAGTTCCGAAGAAATCGTGATCACGAGCGCTTCTTCGTAACCTTCTTCTTCGAGTTCCTGAAAAATCTCTGTCATACGTCCTGTCGATACATAGGATGTTTTGGGTACGTTGTCGGGATTTTCTTGAATCCGATTATAAAACGTTTCGGCATCGATATCGACGAAATCGTCATAGCTCTTGTCATCGTCTTCAAAGTGTATGACCGAACGTAAAATGCGAATATCTTGCGGATAATCCAAGTAATCCAATCCGGCGTTGCTGCAAACGAGCACTGCAATCTTTTTAGGCATAAGCACCTCTCCTTTAATCTATTATACCAACCAATTGGTAAAAATCATCGATCGTTTCATATTTTTCAAGTCTGCTCTGGTGCTGATGACCCCGCGTGAAAAGAATGATTCGGGCCCCGATCGCTTGCGCGACCTCCGCATCATGGAGCGTATCACCGATCATGATGACATCTTTATGGTCGAGTTTTTCTCGTTCCATGAAAGCTTTAGCCACGTGGGTTTTGCTGCGGGCATGAATATCATCCGTACCAAGTATATCATCAAAGAGATGATCGATTCGAAAATGTCTCAGTTGTTCGTGAAGGTTATTGATCTGTGAAGCGGATAGCAAAACATTCCGGTATCCCTTAGCGGCAAAATAGGTAATCACCTTAAGGACGTCTCGGTGCAACGCGAGCGTCAGACTTTCCGGTTGATAGAGATCGATGAACCTTTTGGCCAAAAGATCGAAACTCGTCCGTCTGAAATCATAGACTTTGGCATAATAATCCTTGACGGGAAACGTAAAGATCATGAGGTATTCTTCAAAAGTAACCGTCGGTCTTTCTTCTTCTGCGAGCATCCGATTGAGAATGTCATGGCAGAGATGGGCATCATCGAGGATGGTGCCATTGAAATCCCAAAGAATCGTTTTCATGCTCACACCTCACTTATGATAGGGATGATTTTTCAAGATCATCATGCCCCGGTAGATCTGTTCGATCAGAATCAGACGCATCAACTGATGCGGAAACGTCATCTTTGAAAAGGAGATCGTCTGGTTCGCTCGCTCTAACACAGCCTGATCCAAACCATAGGATCCGCCGATCACGAAGACGAGATCACCGCCATGATAGGTGAACGCTTCATTTAGAAGAGAAGCGAACGCCTCACTCGAATACGTCTTTCCTTTGATGGCGAGACAGGCGACATAATCGTCTTTCCTGATCCTCTTCAAAATCTTTTCCCCTTCCCGTTTCAGGCCTTTCTCAGTCGCTTCATCGGGTATTTCGATCCATTCGATCGAGGAGGGCATGCGCTTACCGTAGTCTTCGATTCCTTTTTTGAGATAGCCTTCCGTCACTTTGCCGACAGCGATGATGCGCATCATAGAACGATCACCGGAAGGCCGTCCTGAGAAGCGTAATAAACGGTCACCTTGGTCGGATCATCAAAGGCGCGTACGATGGCTTCTTCGATGTCGAGAACGGTGTTGCAGTCCTCCGAAATATGCGATACGACCCAGATCGCGGGCTTGCTCGCGATCCACAGATTGATCAGATAAGCGGCGTCATCATTGGAAAGGTGGCCCCGTTCACCCAAAATCCGTTTTTTCAAGGAATAGGGGCGCATCGACTGCATCAAACTTTCGGGGTGATGATTCGCCTCGAAAAGGTAGATATCGGCATTGGAAAGCATGCCGTGATAGCTCTCATCGACATATCCGGTATCCGTCAGATAGACGAGCTTTTTTTCATCATGCGATAAAACGTAACCAACCGGCTCAGCCGCATCATGTGAAACCATGAAAGGCATACAATGAATCGCAGCATATGTAAAGGGTTCATCCGCACGCACGAAGATCACCTTGTCTTCCATGCGCTTTTTCAGATCAGGAGCGAACGTTCGATACGTTCCTTCCGTCAGAAAGATTCGTTCGATCGCTCCCTGCTTCAGCAACATCGGCAAGCCCATCGTATGATCCCGATGCTCATGCGTAATAAAAAGAGTCTTAACTGACATAAGATCCTCTTCGTAGGCTTCCATCTTGAGTTTGATTTTCCGAAAGCTGATCCCCACATCAAGGAACATTTTATGCTCACCGATGCGTAAATAGGTCATATTTCCTTTTGAGCCACTAGCCATGACAAATACGTTCACACGATCACCTTTTTTTATTTTACCATACAAATATGTGATATTATCAAATAAAATGAAAGAGGTTGCAATACCCCTATAAACATGCTATATTATACTTGCTTATGCGAATAAAATTGAAGGAGTGGACACACACTATGAAAGAAATCAAGTTCTTGAAAAAGATGGCTGCACTCACCCTGATCGTTGCCGGCATCTTCATGCTCGCAGCCTGCAGCGAGGGCAGTCAAACACCTTATGGAGACATTTCTGACGAAACCGTCTACATGACGATTGATGATATCACGATAACCGAAAAAGAACTCTATGACCAACTTCGTTTCCAAGGAGCGACCGTTCTCGCCACGATGATCGACGAGATCATACTCGCCGATGAAATCGCGGCAGTCACGACATTGCTCGAAGACGGCGACGAAGCCATGAACGAAGAATTCGATGGCATCGTCAACGACGCCATCCACCGAAACAGAGACGAAGAGCGCCTCGCCGAACTCTATGAGGACGACGAAGACCGTTTCAACCGAAACATCGAACAATACGTCGACTCGCTCTACCTGCTCGACAACACGCTCAATACGGCTGATGTGCTCCAACAAATCCTTGATCTCGTCGACACCGAAGATAACGCTTATAGCGGATACGCTTCCATCGACGCACTCGTCGACAACTACAAGCTCAGACTCGCGCAGCGTCATTACGCCGAAGATCTCCTCAGCGATGAAGTCGAAGATGAGGAATCCGACCAGTACATCAGTGACGAAGACGTCCTCGAATACTACAAGAACAACCGCCTTGGCCAATACGACGTCAACGCGCTCGTCATTCGTTTCATCAACTTGAACGAAGCCAATGCCGCTCTCTATGAAACGAGCCTCAAGGTTGACTCCCGTGGCCGTTGGTATCAGATTCCTGATATTCGTATCAGTGATCCGCTCGATCCGAACTACGTCGATCTCAATGACTCGTCCGCCGATGGATTCGGGTATGTCAAGGACATCCTCGAAGACTTGAACATCCTTTCTCAACTCGGTGCTTCCGATGACGGTTATCCGGACCGCGACAACATCAGCGTCACGGACTATGAAAACTACTACAAGAAATACGCCATCAATACTTCCCGTGAAGCGGAAGGTCGTCGCGATGAAGCGCTCGTTAGTGACGAGGTAAAAGCAGCATTCGTAGCGATCTACAACCTTTTAAACGAAACGACTCCGCTCGATATCGCTGGCGATGGTCAGATCGTAGACGCCAATGGCGATCCTGCAATACACTACACCTATGACGAACTTGACGAGATCAACTCGAGTCTGCGCAGCCACGTCTACAATACGCTCGTTTCGGAAGAAGCGATCGAAGATCCCGACCTTGAAAGACCTTATTCCGCTCGCGTTCAATCTTTCGGCAACTCCCGCTATCTCGTTTACAAACTCAGTGACGACAGCGAAACGGAAGACACGATTCTCGTCGAAGACGAAGAAGATGAAGACAACAAGGTCTTCGCCGATACACCGGAATCCGAAGACGTTCAAGCAGAAATCTATCAAGAAATCTTCGAGTCCAAACTCAACAACACCTACGTTACCGAAAAAGTCAACGAACTCTATGAAGAAACAAGCCTTGACATCTATGACCGCGTCGTTCGTGCTTTCTACGAACAATCCTATGATTACGACGGTTCAACCGATAACCGTGGTGGCGACGTCGTCGCCAAGGTCGATGACACTGAGATCAAGACGCGTGACTTCTTTGTCCGCCTCGAACGTTCCTACGGTATCAACCTGTCTCTCGATATCGCATCGAACAAATTCCTCATGGCTCATCCGGACTACGCCATCAGTGATGATGACCGTGAGGACTATGAAGAACAGTTCAAGGATATCATCCGTCAATTCTCCGCGGACCAGTTCGCTTCCTCCGGTTTCCCCGCAAGCATGGGTCGCGAAGAATTCCTGCTCTTAGCCTTTGGCGTCGATACGAATAGTGAAGCTGTCAACCAGCTCTACATCTATCCGGAACTTAGAAACCAGTACTTAGAAGACGTTGAAGCCCACTTCCACAACGATAACTACACGATCTACGAAAAACTCGCCGATCTCGCGGAAAAACAATACGATCACTTCAAGTCGATCAACGTCAGCCATCTATTGATCTATTTCGATGAGAACGGTGACGGCACGCCCGATGATCCGAGTGAATACCTAGATGGTCTCACACCAGCGAACAAGACCGCCGTTTTGAACGGACTCGAAGACCTCGTTGCGGAAGTCTATGCCCGCGTCGGCAACTACACGAGTGAAGCCGAAGGCTTACAGACGCTCGCCGAACAATTCAACAATTCCGGACGCATTGATCGTGGTAGAACCACTCCACCCTACGACATCACGGATGAAATGACTTGGGCGGAATACCGCAGACTCGGTTTCTACCTCAAATTCGAACCGATCTCGAACGCAATCACCAACACCTCGAACTTCATTACCGGAGAAAGTGTCCTCGACACCGTCTTCTACGACCGTGCCATGGTCATTCTCGAGCAGGTCGAAGACATGTTCGAAGACGAATCGCGTCTTCCTCATTTGGACCTCTATGACGAAGTCATCGACCAAGACGCGCTCGACAACGTGATGTCTTCCTTTGGTTGGCACCTCATCCTCGCGACGCGCATCGGTGAAAAGAACAGCGCCATCTACTCCGAATCGAGCGATGATGAAGGACGTTATGCGACGGACGACTTAAACGTCTACAACGAAGACTCCGAAACGCTCACAGCCAGCCAGATCGAATTCTATATCGTCGGTGAACAAAGCGACGAAGGCGTCGTCCTTCCCTCGGCCGTTCAATCCGCTGTCACATCCTATCTCAACCCTGTCATGACGCGTTACAACAACACCTACATGCAGCGTGAACTCGTCTTCAAACTTCTTGAAGATGCCGAATTCGCTTCGGATACGACGAATACGCGTTTCAACAACATCCGTAACATCAACAGACGTCAACTCGATGAATACATGCTATCGGATGTCGGTTACTTCGATCAAAACTATGACGACCTCTATGGTGACTGGTTCGAAATTCTCGAAGCTACGACAAGACCCTGATATGATATGAGGCCGCTTGATGCGGCCTCTTCTTTTTTGAAGTAAGAACGATCACACAAAGAAAAGGACAATACCCATGACATTTCTTCTCATCATGACCGGTTTACTACTCGTCGGCTTGCTCATATTCCTGCTGGATCAAAAAAACAGAGGTTCTCACCTCGATTTCAAGACGATCATCTTCGTCATCGTTTCCGCATCACTTCTCGTTTTCGGTTACGTGAACATTCAAGAAACCGCTGAGCTCCATACACAAAACCAAGATCTCAGAAACCACATTCAGAACATCGAATTCCAAGTCTCCTCCCTACGTAACGACTTGTATCGTTTTCAAGACGACCTTGAAGAACTACGCCAGGAAGATGCCATGATCCAACACTATGAAGCGATTCCCATCGCTTTCGACACGGAAAACGACGCGATCCGCTTTTCCGTCGTCTTTCGCTTGAAGGAACGACCATCGGAAAGCCAGGTGTCTTTAATCCAGACCGACCAGTACGGCATCCATACGGTTTATCCTGTCTCGAGCCTTTCGCTCGATTATCGTCAGGAAATTTCGCTTGCAACGAATCGAACCTACGACCTTTCGGTTCTTATCTCCGGTGAAACCGTATCCGAACTGATGCTCGATACCATCGATCTCGGTCATATTCTAGAAAACCGTATCAGTCTCGAACCGTACGACCTCTTTGAAGCCGGTGAGGATGAAACGACAGTCGTTCTCAGTGTATCGAATGCCCATTTCGATCTCGAACAACTGAAAATCGTATCGGTCGTCTTTGATATCTATACCGACAATGGCGATACGAAACTCGCGACCCGTACCCTATCCTTTGCCCAAGGTGAAGCGGCTGATCGCGAGTTCTTCATCCTTGACTACACTACGCTTTCCAAAAATATTCGCGATCTTTTCATTACAGCAACCGTCACGGACGCACTCGGTAACGTCTACACGCTGACAGGCGGACTCTAGCTTCATGGAAATCCGAAAAACCGGTTTTTTGTTTATGTTATAATAGAAAGAAAAAAGGAGTACCTATGCAAAGACATCGCTTCTACACGATTATTTGTGGATGTTTCTTCATCTTGATGTTAATCGGTTTCATTTTGCCCATGATCATACGTGAAAGCGCCGGCGAGCGAATATTGATCAGCATTACGGGAATCCAGCGTGCCGGGCTACCGCTCTTTCTCCTGTTTTTCGGCGGTATCCCTCTCTCGTTTTTCGTCTATCAAAAGACCGAAGAAGACGAAAAG